>JAEVZN010000034.1 GCA_023392205.1 Pseudomonadota bacterium | reverse complement strand
GGCGTGGACGAATCGATCCGCGGCGCACCGGCCACCGTTCCGGCGCCGGTCGTGCCGGCCGACCCGGTCACGGCGCTCGGGCCGCAGGGACGGGTGCCGCTGGGCTGCGAGACCACGGGCGAGCCGCCGATATTGGGTTGCACCGGCCGCGATGCGGCATTCGGACTGGCGGGACTGACGGCCCCCGGTGTCGTGGCTTGCGGCGGCGGAGTCGTGGCGGCCGGCGGCATGGGGGACGGCGGGGGCGCCGTCACCGGCGCGCTCGGGGAGGTCTGGGCAAATGCGGCACCGGGCGCCAGTGCGATTCCGACGCCGAGACCGGCGGCGAGAACCAGATGACAGGGCTTGAAAGGCATGCGACCTCCTCGGTCCGACGACCGCTGGTTGAAGAACGTTCCAAGGAGAACGCCGCGTGCGGGCACGAGTTCCGCGACGAGGGAACCCATAATCGGATGCTTGGCGTGCTAGAAGGCGTCGAAATGCAGGGAGGCCGAGCGGCCTTGGGAGGGACATGGATCAGGACACCGCACCCGCGCACGCACCCGCTTATGCCTACAAACCTTCCCTGATGGGCGGCGGCTGGAGCTTCGCGCTCGCCGAAGATGCGCTGGTCTGGACATTCGGAACGGCGTCCGGCCGCGTGCCCTATACCGGCATCAAGCGCATCAGGCTCGCCTTCCGGCCGGTCACCATGCAGAATTACAGGTTCCTGGCGGAGATCTGGTCGGACAAGAATCCGAAACTCCCGATCGCCTCGTCCTCGTGGAAATCGCTGATGGAGCAGGAGCGTCTCGACGAACCCTATTCGCGCTTCATTGTCGATCTACACGAGCGCATCGCCAAGGCCGGCGGCAAGCCGCGGCTGGAAGCCGGTGCGGTGGCGTTCCTGTACTGGCCGGGCCTCGTTGTCTTTGTCGCCATCGCGATTGCCGTCGCAGCCCTGATCGTGCGGGCGTTGCAGCAGGGCGAGATGGCGGCAACGCTGTTTCTCGCCGGTTTCTTCGCCTTGCTGCTTTGGCAACTGGGCGGCTTCTTCAAGCGCAATCTGCCACGCCGCTATACGCTGGATGCTGTGCCGGCCGACCTGTTGCCGAAATCGTCGCCCTGGCTTGGACGCTAATTCCGTAGCACCAGCACCGAGCAATTTGCATAGCGCACCACATGCCCGGCATTCGATCCCAGAAAATAGCTGCGCATGTCGGGATGATGCGATGTCATCACGATGAGATCGGCATTCATCGCCTTCGCCTCCTCGATCACCTCGTGATAGATGCCGCCCTGACGGACAATTCCCGACACCTGGCCGGGTTCGAGTCCGCTTTCTTCCGTGAGTCTCTTGAGACCTTCATCGGCCGCCTTGCGCTGCTGTTCGTCGAAATCCGGCGGCACATATTCGGCCAGCATCACCGGCGTCATCGGCATCACATTGACGATCCGCACATGGCCGGACGTTCCGCGCGCCATCGCAACCGCAGTGTCCACCGCAGGCTTTGCAAGTTCGGGTTCGGCCAGGTCGACAGGGACAAGAATGCGTTTGAACACGATGAGGCCCTCCGCTCGTTATCGCTGCATGCAAGCCTAATCGTCCTCGCCGCCAAGCGCACGCGGCGTAATAAAGCGTTCCAGCGTTCCGTGTCCGGGCGCGATATCGCTCCAGTCGTCGATGTCCAGATCGATCACGGCCAGGCCCGCCGTCGGAAATTTCGCCGATATCGCGCGCCTTGCGCTGGTCTTGCCGCCATTGGTCAGAAGCAGCGCCGTCTCCTGCAATCCCGGATTGTGGCCAACGACAATCAAAGATTGCGCGGACTTTGGCGCGTCCTGGATCGCCTCCAGAATGTCCTCGGGCTCCGCCTCATAGATGCGCTTTTCGTAGGTCACGCCCACCCCGCCGGTCAGGTCGTCGCCCAGCGCCTGCCAGGTCTGGCGGGTTCGCGCGGCAGTGGAGACAATCGCATGATCGGGCGTCAGGCCATGCTCCGCGATATATTGGCCCATCAGCGGTGCAGCCTTGCGTCCGCGCGGGGCCAGTTCGCGGGCATGATCGGGATGGCCCGCAATCGACCAGTCGGATTTGGCATGGCGCAGAAGCAACAGCCGGCGCATGAAGGCTCCTTCGCCGCAGGGCGCATGGGGATTCGTTCAAGATGACACCGGACGCAGCCGCGTTGCAACGGAGTGGCGAGCATGCCGCAGCGGCTGGCCGTTCCGCGTCGGAATATGGCGGTACATATTTCGCCGCGCGTCACAATGCGCTGCAAAGCCGTCCGGCTTTGTCACACGATATCGATGTCGATATCTGCGTGATTGGCGGTGGGCTTGCGGGGCTGACCATTGCGCGCGAGGCATCGCGGCGCGGCTGGTCGGTGGCGGTGCTGGAAGCGGAGCGCATCGCCTGCAATGCATCGGGACGCAATACCGGATTTGTCGTGCCGGGCTTTGCGCAGGACGTCGACACGATCATCGAGCGGGTCGGGCTGGACCATGCCCGGCAAGTCTGGGCGCTGTCGGAGGAAGGCGTCGCGGCGGTGCGCCGCATCGTGACCGAGGATATGCCGGAGGTGTTGGCAGGCGAGGGCTGGCTTTCGGTCTCCAAGGCCGACCGGCCGATGGAGATATCGGCCGAAGCCGAAACGCTGCGAGGTCTTGGCGCCGATGTCGAAACCTGGCCTGCGCATCTCGTGCGCAGCAAGCTGAAATCGGAGCGCTATTTCCAGGCGATCCATTTTCCCGGCGCGTTCAGCGTCGCACCGCTGGATTATGCGCTGGGTCTCGCCAAAGCCGCCGAACAGGCCGGTGCGCGCATCTTCGAAGGCACGCGCGCCTTGTCCATCGATCCGGCCGGCGTGCGCAAGCGCGTGATGACTCCGTCGGGGCGTGTGCGCGCGGCGCATATCGTGCTGGCCGGCAATGTCTATCTCGGGCGTCTGTTCTCCGATCTCGCGGCGACGCTGATCCCGGTCAACAATTACGCGATCGTCACCAGGCCTATTGCCGGACTTGCGGACGCCATCGCCTATCAGGGTGCGGTCAGCGACGGGGCGCGCGCCGACAGCCATTACCGCGTGATCGATGGCGACAGGCTTCTGTTCGCGGGCGGCATGACGGTCTGGCAGGGCAATGCGCAGCGTTACGGCCGCCGCCTGCGCCGCGACATTCTCAGGCTCTATCCGCAATTGCACGGCCTTGAAGTGGAATATGCCTGGCGCGGCAAGCTCGGCTTCACCGTGCACCGGATGCCGCAGATCGGTGAGGTGCTCCCGCGCGTCTGGCTGGCGAGCGGGTTCGGCGGGCAGGGGCTGAACACCTCGGCCATGGCGGCGCAACTCATCGTCGGCGCCATTATCGAGGGCGACGACCGCTGGAAATTGTTTCAGCCCTTCGAACTGGTCTATGCGGGCGGACGCAGCGTGCGCGCTCTGATCCAGGCCGGATATTGGGCAAGGCGCAATCTGGAAAGTCTGACGCATTGGCAGATGCGGCGGCGCGCGCGCAAACGTGAGCGCGAGGAGGCGCGGATCAAGGCCGATGCGGCAACACCTGCGGAAACCGTTGACGGCGCGCGCGACTGAGCGCAGCGCTGAATCCGGTCAGTTCACCGTCCCTCACGGCGCGACATGAAGGCCAGCCGCTCGAACAGATGCACATCCTGCTCGTTCTTCAGGAGTGCGCCATGCAGCGGCGGGATGAGCTTTTTCGGATCGCGTTCGCGCAACGTCTCAGGTCCGATATCCTCGACCATGAGGAGCTTGAGCCAGTCCAGCAATTCGGAGGTGGACGGCTTTTTCTTCAGGCCCGGCACATCGCGGATCTCGTAGAACAGCTTCAGGGCTTCGGACACAAGTCGCTGCTTGATGCCCGGGAAATGCACATCCACGATCGCCTGCATCGTGTCGTTGTCGGGGAAGCGGATATAATGGAAGAAGCACCGGCGCAGGAAAGCGTCCGGCAATTCCTTTTCGTTGTTGGACGTGATGACCACGATAGGCCGTTGCCTGGCGCTGATGGTCTCGCCGGTCTCGTAGACAAAGAATTCCATCCGGTCGAGTTCCTGCAGGAGATCGTTGGGGAACTCGATATCGGCCTTGTCGATCTCGTCGATCAGCAGCACGGGGCGCTGATCGGCAGCAAAGGCATCCCACAACTTGCCGCGCTTGATGTAGTTGCGGATATCTTTGACCCGCTCGTCGCCGAGCTGGCTGTCGCGCAGCCGCGAGACCGCGTCGTATTCGTAGAGGCCCTGCTGCGCCTTGGTCGTGGATTTCACATGCCATTCGAGCAGCGGCGCGCCGACCGCCTTGGCGATTTCCTTGGCCAGCACGGTCTTGCCGGTGCCGGGCTCGCCCTTGACCAGCAGCGGGCGCTCCAGCGTGATGGCGGCATTCACGGCGACTTTCAGGTCGTCGGTCGTGACATAGGCCTGTGTACCTTCAAAACGCATCGTTTGTTCCTGTATTGCGACGGCGGCGGACACTAGACGCGCTGTTGCGCTGCGGCAACCGGCGGGCGGGGAGGCGGCTCGCGCAAAAGTGAGGCCGATCACCGGACCGCGGCTGTAACGCAGCCGTATCTTTCTGCGAATCTCGAACGATAGTTCCCGCATCCGGGCGGGCGGAGGAGACTGGCATGCGACACATGATGCGGGCCGCTATTGCGGCGCTGGCGCTCACGCTGAGCGCGCCGGTGCTTGCGCAATCGGAGGCAAAGACTGAAAAGGCGACCTTCGCGGGCGGATGTTTCTGGTGCGTCGAGGCCGATTTCGACAAGGTCGACGGGGTGCTCTCCACCACCTCCGGCTATATCGGGGGCACGACACAGAATCCGACCTACAAGACGGTGTCGGCGGGCGGCACCCGTCATGCCGAGGCGGTTGAGATCGTCTACGACCCGGCCAAAGTGACCTACGCGCAGTTGCTGGACGTGTTCTGGCGCAGCATCGACCCCTTCGCCAAGGACCGGCAATTCTGCGATGCGGGCGACATGTATCGCAGCGCCATTTTCGCCCATGACGGCACGCAGCGGGCGCTGGCCGAACAATCCAAGCGCGCGCTGGAACAGTCGGGGAAATTCAAGGAGCCGATCCAGACCGAGATTGCCGACGCCACGACCTTCTATCCGGCCGAGGATTATCATCAGGATTACTACAAGAAGAACCCGGTCAAATACTCATTCTACCGCTGGAATTGCGGACGCGATCAGCGCCTGGAACAGATCTGGGGCAAGAAGACAAGTTGAGGTGAGCCGATGCCAAATCGCCGGACGATCTTTGCAAGCCTGGCCGCCGTGCTTGCGGGCCTGTTCGGCTGGCGGATGACCTCCGGCGAGAAAGCCGAAGCGCGTGTGTTCGAGGTCAACAAACCCGATGCGGAATGGAAGCGCGAATTGACGCCTGAGCAATATCGCGTGCTGCGCGGGCACGGCACCGAGCGCGCCGGCACGTCGCCGCTCAATGGCGAAAAGCGCAATGGCATCTATCACTGCGCCGGCTGCAATCTGCCGCTGTTCTCCTCGGACACCAAATATGAAAGCGGCACCGGCTGGCCGAGCTTCTGGCAGCCGCTGCCGGATGCGGTCGGCACACAGACCGACCGCTCGCTCCTGATGACCCGCACCGAAGTGCATTGCCGCCGTTGCGGCGGGCATCTCGGCCACGTCTTCAATGACGGGCCTCGGCCGACCGGCCTGCGCTATTGCATGAACGGTGTGGCGCTGGAATTCCGGCCTTCGGCCTGATGGCCAAAGCCTGAAGAAATCTCCGGTCGACCGGGAAAAATTTGCCGCCTCCCGGCAAATTAGCGCTGCCGGCATACGTCGCGCGGCTCGTGCTGCGCGACTAACCCATTGATTTGATTGATCTCTCTCGATGGCACGTCGCTTGCGATGGCTATTGGTCGAAAGGCTGCGGCTGCGATGCCGCAAGCGCGTTCTGGAGGATCATGTAATGGGTATTTTCGGGGCACTCACCACAGCCGTCACCGGCATGCGCGCGCAGGCTTATGCGCTGGAAAACGTCTCCGGCAACATCGCCAATTCGCAGACCACGGCCTTCAAGCGCATCGACACCGCTTTTGCCGACCTGATCCCCGACAAACTGCCCACCCAGCAACTGGCCGGCAGCGTGACCGCGAGTTCGCGCAACACCAACACCGTGCAGGGCGACCTGCAGAACGCCTCGATCGGCACCTTTATGGCGATCAACGGCGATGGCTTCTTCGTCGTGCAGAAACCGGCAAATTTCCAGGACAACCGGCCGATCTTCGAAGGCATCGACTATTACACGCGGCGCGGCGACTTCCAGGTCGACAAGAACGGCTATCTGGTCAACGGCGCCGGCTATTACCTGATGGGCATTCCGGTCGATGCGACCACCGGCAACCTGACCGGCAGTGTGCCGCAGCTCCTGCAATTCCAGAACGACTTCCTGCCCGCGCAGCAGACCACGCAGATCGAATACCGCGCCAACCTCGCGCGCACGCCGCGCACGCCGAACTACGATGCGGATGTGCCGGGCTCCGATCTTCTGAACCCGGCCAATTTCTCCGCCAATCCGGTTTTCGGTCCGCCGTCGCCGGCGCAGATCCTCGGATCGGGTGCGAATATCTCGCCCGACGCGGTCGCGGTGACGACCGGCAATATCGACATCTCGACCCTGACCACGGGGCCGGGCGGTACGCTTGAGATCAACGGCACCTCGATCGCCATCGCTCCCGGCGCCAACACCGCTGCCATTCTGGCGGCGGTCAATGCGCAAAGCGGTACGACCGGCGTGACCGCAAGCTTGAGCGCTTCCAACCGTCTGGTGCTGACCAGCGCCGATGCCGATACCAACGTCAATGTCGGCGGCGCGTCGACACTGGCCTTGCTGGGCGAACTCGGGCTGACCGTCGGCACGACCAACGCGACCAATCTGCTCACGCAGAACGCCGTCGGTGTCGGCCAGACGCTGACCGTGCAGGTTGGCGCCAATCCGTCGCTCACCATCACCTTCGGCACAGGTCCGGGGCAGGTCTCGACGCTGGCGGAATTGTCGACCGCGCTCGGCGCGCTCACCGGCGGTACAGGCTCCGTCAACACCACAAATGGCAATGTGACGCTGACCTCCGCCAACATGACCGACACGATTCAGGTGACCGGATCGGTGACGCCGTCGGTGTTCGGCATCCAGACCGTGACCGGCCTGCCGTCCAACGGCACCGTGATCGCAAACGATCTGACCGCATTCCTGAATTCGTCGATCGGCGGCGGCGCCGTCACGACCTATGACGTGTCCGGTTCGCCGGTAAATATCCAGTTGCGCTGGGCGAAGGTGTCGTCGGCGGAAACGGGCGGCACCGATACCTGGAATCTGTTCTACCAGGTCAATTCCAATGCCACCGGCACGCAATCGGCCTGGCAGAACGCCGGCACCAATTACACCTTCGGGGCCAACGGCCAGATGAATCCGATGGTGGCCAATCTTCAGCTCAACAATGTCACCGTCGACGGCATCTCGCTCGGCACGGTGCAGCTTGTCCACGGCGCCGGCGGCATCACGCAATTCTCCGATGCCAACGGCAACGCACAGGTGAACCTGCTGCAGCAGAACGGCTTCGCGGCCGGTGAATTGCAGACCGTGTCGGTCAACGACAAGGGCCGTATCGTCGGCTCCTACTCAAACGGCCGCACGATCGATCTTGCGG
>JAEVZN010000568.1 GCA_023392205.1 Pseudomonadota bacterium | reverse complement strand
AGCGGCCGTGGCGGAATTGGTAGACGCACTGCCTTGAGGTGGCAGCGGGCGAAAGCCCTTGGAAGTTCGAGTCTTCTCGGCCGCACCATCGCCCGACCCGAATCCGGTTCCGGCGCGAACTCACCAGACTGTCCACAGATCGCCGCTCAGGCCGCGATCCGGTCCAGCACCGGCAGCAATTGCGGGTGCAGATGCGTGTTGTGGCTTTTCAGGAAATTGATCAGCGCCATTTCGTTTTCGTGCAGACGCCCGTCGCGGCCGATGCGGCTCGCCGCCCAATGCGCCTCCTGGGCGGTGATCCGCGGTTCGCGGCTGCGTTCGACCGGTGCCGTCGGCGTATAGGCCTGCCAGATTGAATTGAGGCCGCCGGACAGCATCCGCGACATGAATCCCGGAATGCCCTCGGTCGGGCTGTCGAGCCAGGCTTCCCGGCGCAGCGCCTCCTGGCGGCAGGGCACCTGATAGCCGGATGCGGCCATCATGAAGTTGGCCAGCGCCTTCACATAGAGGTCGGACCATGACGGATGGTTGGACACCTGACAGGTCGCGTCGTTGATATCGAACAGCACCTCGGCCTCCGGCTGGGTCACCGCGATATTGGCGTCGCCGCCGAAGGCATAGAGCATGCGGCGGACCAACTCTGTCTCATGCGCCTCGACGATTCCGAGCGCGCCGATATGGCAGCGTCCGATGCAGCCTTCTCCGAGGATGACGCCGCGCTTCACCTGTTCGAGCGCGAACCGGATCAGGTCGACCGGACTGCGTTGCGCACGCTCCAGAATCCTGACCAGCAATTCGAGTTCGTTCTGCGTATCGATGCGACCGGAGCGCGCGATGCGCGCAATCAGCCAAACGGCGTTCTCGTCCGAGATGTAACCTCTGGGCTGTGCCTGGACGACGAGATAGTCGGTCAGCGCCTCGACGAAGAACGCGCTCCATGTCGGATCGGCTGTGTGCGCGAAGCGGTCGTTGAGCAGGAAGACAACTTCGGCGTCGTCTTCGGTGACGACGCCTTTCCAGAACACGCGATGCCGCAAGTCGCGGACATCCTGCGCGGTGATGGCGCCACGCGCCAAAATTGCCTGTACCTGTTCGCTTTGCGGCATGAGAGCCCCGCTCTTGTTCGCGGCCGGGAGTGTGCGCTGCCGGGAATGTGGCATGAGAGATTTGCATTTCGCCTAAAGAGGCTGGTGAAGGGAACCTGACCAGAGCGGCGTGCATTGCGAGTGCGCCGGGAACACGCCGGTAACCATTGCGGGAACGCGGGCGGAACTTCGCAATGCCGGAGGTTTCTCGGTTATGCTCAAGCCGGGATATGGGGAATCGAGGCCATCGGGAGTGATGACGCAAAGCGGCGCGCCAGCGAAGCGGGGTCTGGCCTTGCTCACACCCGACAACACGGTTTTCGGACGCTTTCTTGTCCTCGTGGCCGCGGTCCTGTTGCCGATGCTGGTGCTGGTCGGGGTGATGGGCTGGCGTTATGCGGATGCGGAAAGGCGCGTGATTGAGGTCCGCCGCGCCGATATTGCCGCCAATGCGTCGTTTCTGGTCGACGGACTGGTGGAGGAGCGGATCGGCAGCTTGTTCACCCTGGGCAAGGTGCTCAGCCGAAACATGGCCGATACCGCGCAGTTTCATGGGCTGGCTGCCGACGTGGCGGCAACGCTCCGTGAAACCATCACGCTGACCGATCGCAGTGGGCAGCAGGTGATGTCGACGCGTATCCCCTTTGGCGGAACGCTGCCGCGTGACGCGGACATTGCCGCTCTCGCGCCGGTCTTCGAGAAGATGCGGAATGTCGTGTCCGGTGTGATGGCAGGGCCGGGGACAGACGCGCCGTTTGTGACGGTGAGCGTCCCGGTGGTGCGCGACGGTACGGTCATCTACGCCCTGTCCGCAAGTGTCTCGAAGGAGGAGTTCGCGACAGCGCTTGGTGCGTCCGGACTTCCCGCCGACTGGATTGCGGGTGTCGTCGACCGGCAGGGCGTGTTCCTGGCCCGCAGCCGCGACAATGACCGCTATGTCGGACGCAAGGCGCGCCCCGAACTCGTCGCGGCTGCCGCATCGGGGGAGCCGGCCGGCACTTTTCCCAACGTGACCTTTGAGGGGATACCGGTCGAGAATACCTTTCGCCGTTCGGCGCTGACCGGCTGGACGATTGTCATCGCCGTCCCGGCCGAACTGCTTGGGCAGTCGCTGCAGCGGGTGCAATCCTGGATTCTGACCGGATTCATTGCGGCGCTGTTGCTGGCCGTGACGCTCGCGGCGCTGGCCGGTCGCGCGTTCATTTCGTCGGTCCGCCGACTTCAGGGCAACGCGCTCGCATTGGCGCGCGGCGAACCGATCAAGTTGTCGCAGCATTCGATCGCCGAATTCAACGATATCGACCGCACGCTGGCCGAGGCGGAGACCATTATCGCCGAACGTAACAAAGCGCGCGCCGAACTGGTGCGCACGTCGGCGCTTCTGGATTCCATCATCACCGCCACGCCGGACCTCGTATATGTCAAGGACACTGAGAGCCGGACGCTGCTGGCCAATCCGGCGGCGCTGCGGCTTTACGGGCGCACGTTCGACGACGTGAAGGGACGCCAGGCCATCGAATGGCATGCGGACCCGGCGGAAGCGAACCGGATTGTCGCCAATGACCGCCTGGTGATGGAGAAGGGCGTATCGATGCAATTCGAGGAGCCGTTCACCGGGGTCGACGGCACGCGCATCTTTCTCTCCACCAAGACCCCTTTGCGCGACGAGACCGGCCGCGTGATCGGCGTGGCCGGCGTCTCGACCGATGTGACCGAACGCGAGAACCGCGCCCGGCATATCGAATTCATCATGCGCGAGTTATCGCACCGGTCGAAGAATCTGCTGACCGTCATCCAGTCCGTTGCCCGCCAGACCGCCAAGCAGAGTTCCGACATTGAGGTCTTTCAGCAGTCCTTCGACAGCCGCCTGCAATCGCTGGCCGCCTTGCACGATCTCCTTGTCAGCAATGACTGGCGCGGGGCGTCGCTGGGCGAGGTCGTTGCGTCGCAGGTGGCCCCCTTCGCCCGCGAGGAGCAATTCCGGCTGGACGGCCCGGACCTGTTGCTGAAGCCGGACGTGGCGCAGCTTTTCGCAATGGTGTTCCACGAACTGACAACCAATGCCGCCAAATATGGCGCGCTGTCGGTGGACGAAGGTCATGTGGATGTCACATGGCGCATTCTAGATGATCGGACGAACAGGATGTTTTCGGTCCGCTGGGCCGAATCCGGCGGACCGGTTGTGACGGACGCAAAGTCCAACGGCTTTGGGTCGATTGTGCTGCGGAAAATCGCGTCGCAGGTGACCGGCGCGCAGATTTCCTATGAGTTTCGCGCGCAGGGCGTGATCTGGGAATTGGAAGCTCCGCTCGATTCCCTGATCGATGCGGCATGAGAACCTTTGCGCCCGTATCTGGATCGGCCTAAAAGCGCGCGTTCAGAACAGGTACGGCGCCGATGCTTGACGAGAATACCGAATTTGCAGGTGCGCCGCCGGAGGATCTGCGCGATGAGACCGGCGCCATTCGCAGTGGTTATCTGGAGCGGGTGCGCACTGCGATCCAGTCCGGAGACCGAGCCGGGCTACTTGCTCTTGTCAGCGATCTGCACGAGGCCGATACGGGTGAGGTAATCGAGGCGCTGGAACCCGATCTGCGTCCGAAGCTCATTGAATTGATGGGCAAGGATTTCGACTTCTCCGCGCTGACCGAAGTCGACGATTCCATCCGCGAGGAAATCCTTGAGGAACTGACATCGGAGACGGTGGCGCAGGGCGTCAGCGAACTGGATTCCGACGACGCCATCTACATCCTTGAGGATCTCGACCGACAGGATCAGGTCGAGATCCTGCGGCAATTGCCGGCCGGCGAGCGCGTGTCGCTTGAACGCAGCCTGCTCTATCCGGAAGAGTCCGCCGGACGGCGGATGCAGACCGAATTCATTGCGGTCCCGCCGGACTGGAATGTCGGTCAGGCCATCGACTACATGCGCGAGACCGTCGACCTGCCGGACCGCTTTTTCGAACTCTATGTCGTCGGTCCGGGCCGGAAATTCCTCGGCGCCGTCGCGCTCGACCGGCTGCTGCGCACCAAACGCCCGGTGCCGATCGTCGACCTGATGGACGAGGAGCGCCGCAGGATTCGCGCGACCGAGGATCAGGAGGAGGTGGCCCGCCAGTTCGAGCGCTACAATCTCGTCGCCGCGCCGGTGGTCGACGAGAATGACCGCCTCGTGGGCGTCATTACCTTCGACGACGTGGTCGACGTGATCGCGCAGGAGGCGGAAGAGGATATCCGCGCGCTGGGCGGCGTGCAGAGCGACGAAGAATTGTCCGACACGGTGATGGTGACATCGCGCGCCCGGTTGCCGTGGCTCGTCATCAATATGGGCACGGCCTTTCTGGCGGCCGCGGTGATATCGTTCTTCGAGGCCACCATCGAACAGATCGTGGCCGTGGCGTTTCTCATGCCCGTCAATTCCGCTTTGGGTGGCAATGCCGGTACGCAGGCGCTTACCGTTGCGGTTCGCGCACTGGCCACACAGGAACTGAATGCGTCGAACCGGACGCGCGTGATCGTGCGTGAATGCCTCGTCGGCGTGGTGAATGGTTGTGTGCTGGCGGTGCTGGGCGGCCTCATCGCTGCACTTGCATTCGGCAATCTCAAGCTTGGCGCGGTACTCGGTGCGGCCATGGTTCTGACCGTGATGTTCGCGACCGCACTCGGCATCCTGGTGCCTTTGATGCTCAACCGGCTGAAGATCGATCCCGCGGTCGCATCGAGTGTCTTTGTCACTGCGACCACGGACGTGTTCGGGTTCTTTGTATTCCTCAGCTTTGCCGCCGTCGCCTTCCAGCTCACCTGAAGCCAAAGCTGAGGTTCATCCGAGCGGCGGCCCGGCAAGCACCGCTTCCACCGCGCGGAGGTTATCGTCCGCGCGTGCCGTCTGACGGTCGAGCAGGCTTTGTCCGAACAGGAAGCCGTAAAAGAGGATCGCGCGCGCGCGCGCCTCGTTGTCCGGCCAGCCGAGCCCAGCGAATAACGCGGCGACATGGGCCAGCCGCTCGCGATCCACGCGCGCCACGGCGGCGGCCGCCGCCTTGCCGGAGCGGGCGAGGGTACGGATAGCCAGTTCGATGGCAAGGCCGCGCGCATTGGTGCGGCCGGTATAGAGATCGGCCAGCCGGCGCAACGCCGCGGACGGGTCGGCATCGGCGGTCTGGCTACGGATGGCCGCGATCCGCCCCTGTGCCCATTCGTCCAGCATCGCGTCGATCAAGGCCGCGCGATCCTTGAAATGCCAATAGAAACTTCCCTTCGTGACCTTCAGCGCCTTGGCGAGCGGCTCGACCCGGACCGCCTCGATCCCGCTCTGGCCAAGGGCCAGCAACGCCGCGGCAATCCACGCCTGCGCATCCAGCGGGGCAGGCCGGGACGCCTTCGCGCGGGCGGGATTCGGGGCGATTTCTGTCATGTCGGCGGCCTTGACTTCGCGTCACCGGGGCCATACGGTCCCGTATTGCAACATACGCATCCGTACGGAAAGCGTCAACCGATGCAGAAGCCCGCACCGCAATTCGCCGCGCGCAATCCCGACTGGGAGGCCTGCGTGCGCGACAGCTTCGCCCGTCAGCCCTTCATGACCCTGATCGGCGGCCGGCTCGACGAGGTGGCGCCGGGGACCTGCTCGGTCTCGGTCGCGGCGCGCGAGGATCTGTGCCAGCAGCGCGGCTTTCTGCATGGCGGTGTCACCACGGCGCTGGCCGATACCGCGGCGGGGTTCTCCGCCTATTCGCTGATGCCCGCCAATTCTGCCCCGCTCACCGTCGAACTGAAGATCAATCTTTTATCGCCGGCGCTGGGCGAGCGCTTTGTTGCGGCGGGCAGGGTGCTGCGCGCGGGGCGCACCCTGACCGTGGTGGAGGTCGATGTCACAGCGCTGCATCGGGGCGCATCGAAGTTGATCGCACGTATGCTCGCGACCATGATCTGCATCGAGAACACGGCGGATGCCAAACCGGATACCAAGCCGGCCACGCGCGGCTAGCGGCGGAGACGCTCATGATTTCCAATGCCTGGACGGGCTTCGATTTCGGCCTCGGGTCCGACATCGACATGCTGCGCGCATCGGTCTTCGCTTTCGCGCAGGACAGGATCGCGCCGCGCGCTGACGAGATCGACCGCACCAATACCTTTGCGCGCGATCTCTGGCCGCAAATGGGTGAACTCGGCCTGCATGGCATCACCGTCGAGGAGGAATGGGGCGGGGCGGGGCTCGGCTATCTCGCGCATTGCGTGGCAATGGAGGAAATCTCCCGCGCGTCCGGCGCCATCGGGCTTTCCTACGGCGCGCATTCCAATCTCTGCGTCACCCAGATCCGGCGTAACGGCAATGCCGAACAGAAGGCGCGTTATCTTCCCAAACTGATGTCCGGCGAGCATGTCGGCGCGCTCGCCATGTCGGAGCCGGGATCGGGCTCCGATGTGGTGTCGATGCGCACCCGCGCCGACAGGAAGGGCGGCCGCTATCTGCTGAACGGCACCAAGATGTGGATCACCAACGGTCCGATCGCGGAGACGCTGGTGATCTATGCCAAGACCGACGCCACCGCCGGTGCGCGCGGCATGACCGCCTTCATCGTGGAAAAGCACTTCAAGGGATTCTCCACCGCGCAGAAGCTCGACAAGCTCGGCATGCGTGGCTCCGATACCGGCGAGATCGTGCTGCAGGATTGCGAGGTGCCCGAGGAGAATGTGCTGGGCGCGGTCGGCAACGGCGTCAACGTGCTGATGTCGGGCCTCGATTACGAGCGCGTCGTGCTGGCGGCCGGTCCGCTCGGCCTGATGCAGGCCTGCCTCGATCTTGTGGTGCCCTATGTGCATGACCGCAAGCAATTCGGCCAGCCGATCGGCCGCTTTCAGCTTATGCAGGCCAAGCTCGCCGACATGTATGTGAACCTCAACGCCGCCAAGGCCTATGTCTATGCGGTGGCGCGCGCCTGCGACGAGGGGCGCACCACGCGCGAGGATGCCGCGGGCGCGATCCTGTTCGCGTCCGAGAAGGCGACACAGGCCGCGCTCGATGCAATCCAGTGTCTGGGCGGTAACGGATACATCAACGATTTTCCGGCCGGCCGCCTGCTGCGCGATGCCAAGCTCTATGAAATCGGTGCGGGCACAAGCGAAATTCGCCGCATGCTGATTGGCCGGGAGATTTTCGAAAAGACGCGCTAGACATTTCAAGCGGCTCGCCCATTGGACCGGTATCAGAGTTAACGCTTCATACAATTATTGCCGGCACTATGGGCTTATGACTCACAAGCCCGATCTTCGACTGCGTCTCAAGGCCGATGGCCGTATCGTCGAGTTGCTGCCGGACGGCAGCGAACGCACGGTCTCGGACAAAAGTCATTTTCCGCAATTCGCAACGCCGGACGCGCCGCCGCAGGCCGGCGGCGACGCCGCCTACGCGCGCGCCATCCGCTCGGCCGCGCGCATGACGCAAACCGAATTCGCCGCGCGCATCGGTGTGCCGGTGGAAACAGTGCGCAACTGGGAACAGGGCAAGCGCTCGCCGCGCGGTCCCGCACGCGCGCTGTTGCGGATGATCGAGGGCGCTCCCGAAGTTGCGTTCTCGGTTCTGGGCAAAAAGCACTGATCCCATAAATTTCGCAGGTCCGGCTTGGCAGGCAGGATGCCGCGCGGCATTCTCCCGCGCTCCTGATTTGCGAGGTGGATATGGTGCCCGTTATTGAATGCCAAGGTGCAAAGATTCCCGTCATCGGTCTCGGTACCATGACGCTGAAGGGCGATGTCTGCGTCGACGCCGTCAGCAGCGCGCTCAAAATGGGCTACCGGCATATCGACACCGCCGTCTATTACGGCAATGAAGCCGAGGTCGGCGAGGGGATCCGCAAATCGGGGATTTCGCGCGAAGACATTTTTCTGACCACCAAGGTCCGGCATACCGAACTGGCGCCGGGTCTGTTCGAGAAATCCGTCGCGGGGAGCCTGGAGCGGCTCGGTCTCGACTATGTGGACCTGTTGCTGGTGCATTGGCCGAATCCGGATCTGCCGCCGTCGGCCTATATCCCCAATCTGTGCCAGGCGAAGCGCAACGGGCAGGCGCAACATATCGGCGTCGCCAATTTCACCGTGAAGCTGCTTGAGGAAACTCTGGCCATTGCCGACGAACCCATCGTCAATAATCAGATCGAGGTGCATCCGTTTCTCGATCAGCGCACCATTCTGGCCGAATGCAGGCGACGCAACATATCGGTGACAGCGTATTGCCCGCTCGGCCGCGGCCGTATCCCCGGCAATCCGGTGCTTGAGCGGATCGCCAAGACCCATGGCAAATCGGAAGCGCAGATCGCGCTGCGCTGGCTGGTGCAGCAGGAGCTCATCGCCATTCCGCGCACTGCGACCCCGGACAAGCTGAAAGCCAATATCGACATCTTCGATTTCATGCTCGCCGATTCGGAAATGAAGGCGATCTCCGGTCTCGCAGAGCCGGATGGACGTATCATCACGCCGCCGCAATCGCCGGATTGGGATCGTTGACGGCGCGTCCCGTCGTCCCATGCAGGGCCGCCTAAGATAATGTAGGGTCGCCGGGTTTGGTCGATCCTGCAATACATGCGGCCTGCGCGCCCCGAGACATGAGAGTTCCCGATGGCTCAATTCGACAATGCGATCCTGTCCGGCAATGCCCGCATTCCGCTCGTCGGGCTCGGCACCTGGGAATTGCGCGGGCGTGATTGCGCGCGGCTGGTCGAGCAGGCAATCCGGCTCGGCTATCGCCATATCGATACGGCGCAGATGTATGGCAACGAGCGCGATGTCGGCGACGGCGTTCGGGCATCGGGCGTCAGGCGCGACGACATTTTCGTCGTGACCAAGGTGTCGCCGGACAATCTTGCGC
>JAEVZN010000534.1 GCA_023392205.1 Pseudomonadota bacterium | reverse complement strand
CTGCCGGCGCCGAATCCGCCGACATCGCCGCGCAGCATCAATTCGCGGCCGGGCGAGAATTGATGGCGCAGCCGTGCGCCGACCATGGGATCGACCCAGGTGATGTCGCCGGATTCGGCAATCGCGCGACTGCCGCTGATGGTGAATGTGTTGCGCGGCAGGGTGGCGATCAGCGCGGCATTGGCAAACAGCGAACTGTCCGCGTCCTGCCACCACACGCGTCCGCCGCCATAGATGTCGAGCGCTGTCCCCGGTCCGAAGCGGACAAGCTCATAGGCGGCGGCCATTTCGGCAACAATCATGTTGATCGTCACCTGTGCCGAAGCCCCGATATTGACGGCGGCGACCGGGCCCAGATTGACCACCCGTGTCCCGCTCTTGTCGGCGCCGATTTTCATGTAGACGAAGTCGCCCATCAGCGCGAAGCGGTCGTTGCGCGCTTCGAATGACGTCATCAGGCCGAACAATTCCTTCGGAATCTTCCGGTGGATGATGTCGCCGAAGAAGGTTGCATCGATATCGCCGGTGAAGCCCCTGACGGTCGAGGTGCCGTTGAGCGAGGGCATCCAGAAATAGGGCGTGATGTCGTATCGCCATGGGCTGATCGCGGGCACCGGTGGCGCCGCCTTTACGGGCATCGGCGGGATGTCGGCGGCCTTGGCGCTTGTCAGCCAGTTGCCGGCAATAGCCAGCAGGATCGCAAGAAAAACGGTCCGTATCGCATGGTCGGGACGCACGGCAGACCCCCAATTCACCCCTTTTTGTCGCTTAATGGGATTCCTCTGTCCGATCGTTGTCAAGAGATTGGAACTTTTGCCTGGCGCCGGTGAAGGGGCCGGCCAGGATTGCCCTTTCGTCCAGCCATTGCTCTCTTCGCCGGGCACAAAAAAGCCCCGCCGGAGCGGGGCTTTTTTCGTTTTCTGCCGGTGGCGGATCAGGCCGGTATGCGGGACTCTTCGTCGGCCGGCTCGCGCAGCACATAGCCGCGACCCCAGACCGTTTCGATGTAATTCTTGCCGCTGGAGGCGTTCGCAAGCTTCTTGCGCAGCTTGCAGATGAAGACGTCGATGATCTTCAGCTCCGGCTCGTCCATGCCACCATAGAGATGATTGAGGAACATCTCCTTGGTCAGCGTCGTGCCCTTGCGCAGCGAGAGCAGCTCCAGCATCTGGTATTCCTTGCCGGTCAGATGCACGCGCGAGCCATGCACTTCGACCGTCTTCTGGTCGAGATTGACCACCAGATCGCCGGTATTGATGACCGATTGGGCGTGCCCCTTGGACCGGCGCACGATCGCATGGATGCGCGCGATTAATTCGTCCTTGTGGAACGGCTTGGTCATGTAATCGTCGGCGCCGAAGCCCAGACCCCGGACCTTGTCCTCGATCCCGGCCAGGCCGGAGAGAATGAGGATCGGCGTCTTGACCTTCGCCACGCGCAGGTTGCGCAGAACCTCGAACCCCGACATGTCGGGCAGGTTCAGGTCGAGCAGGATGATGTCGTAATCATACAGCTTGCCGAGATCGACGCCTTCCTCACCGAGATCGGTGGTGTAGACGTTGAAGCTCTCGGATTTGAGCATCAACTCGATCGACTGCGCTGTCGCGCTATCGTCCTCAATCAGCAGAACGCGCATGCCAGTCCCCTCTTTCGCCGCTGCGGGGCCTTAAAAAAGTCGGCACGCCGGGAGCGGCGGCCCTTCCAACGCCTTGCAACAAAACGATTCGGGAAACACTAGACCAAGCATGGTTAACAAAAGCTGATTCTGCTTCGCAAGCATTCTCTAGGCACATTCAGACGAATCGGCCTAAAGTCTTACCAGAATACAGTTTTCCGCTCCAAACCCTGCTTCATGTTTCACGTCAAGAACCGAGGTTAACCGGTTCCGGCGATTCGCCCGGCCGGAAAGCCGTTCAACCGCCCCGTACCGCTGCAAGAACGGTATCGCAATGATTAACGACGCGGGTAAACACGAAGTTAAACCGCGCCGACCGGTGGTAACTTTAAACAGGCGTGAAGAGCAGTCTGTGCACAACGTTGCAACCATGCCTCAGCCGTGAAAGCGCTCGCGGAACAAATTGCGGAACTCGACGCCATCGAGGTCTATGGCCGCGTCGTCGGCGTCCGTGGACTGCTTGTCGAGGTCGCCGGACCGATCCATGCAATGTCGGTGGGCGCCCGGATCGTCATCGAAACCGCGCCGGGACGGTCGATCGCGGGCGAGGTGATCGGTTTTGACGGCAGTAACGCGCTGCTGATGCCGTTCGGCGCGCTCGATGGTGTCCGGCGCGGCTGTCGCGCCATTGTCAGCGCGGCGCCGGCGGCGGTGCGGCCCTCCGACGGCTGGCTCGGTCGGGTGGTCAATGCGATGGGCGAGCCGCTGGACGGCAAGGGGCCGCTGCCGGCCGGTCCGTCGCCCTGTCCCTATCGTGCAGCCCCACCTTCGGCGCATGCGCGCAACCGGGTCGGCGCTCCGCTCGATCTCGGTGTGCGGGCGCTCAATACATTCCTGACCTGCTGCCGCGGCCAGCGCATGGGCATCTTTGCCGGTTCCGGCGTCGGCAAGTCGGTGCTCCTGTCGATGCTTGCGCGCAATGTGGAGGCGGATGTCTCGGTGATCGGCCTTGTTGGCGAGCGCGGTCGCGAGGTGCAGGAATTCCTGCAGGAGGATCTGGGCGAAGAGGGCCTCAAGCGCGCGGTGGTGGTGGTGGCGACCTCCGACGAGCCCGCCTTGATGCGCCGGCAGGCGGCCTATCTTACGCTGGCCATCGCCGAATATTTCCGCGACGAGGGGCGCGACGTGCTGGCGCTGATGGATTCGGTGACGCGCTTCGCCATGGCCCAGCGTGAGATCGGCCTCTCTGCAGGCGAGCCGCCGACAGCCAAGGGCTATACGCCGACCGTGTGCTCCGAATTGCCGCGGCTGCTGGAGCGGGCCGGTCCCGGCATCGGCGACGGCTCCATCACCGGGCTGTTCACTGTGCTGGTCGATGGCGACGACCATAACGAACCGATTGCCGATGCCGTACGCGGCATTCTCGATGGCCACATCGTCATGCAGCGGGCCATTGCCGAGCGCGGCCGCTACCCGGCCATCAATGTGCTGAAATCGGTGTCGCGGACCATGCCGCGCGCCGCCGATCCGGAATTTCTGCCGGTCATCACCCGCGCCAAGCAGGTCATGGCCACCTATGCCGACATGGAAGAACTGATCCGGCTCGGCGCCTACCGGCCGGGATCGAGCGCGGAAGTCGACGAGGCGATCCGCCTGCACGGCCCGCTGGAGGCCTTTCTCGGCCAGGCCAAGGACGAGGCTACGGGTCTGGCCGAAGGATATCAGCAGCTTGCGGCAATCCTCGGCAACTTGGAAACCGAAAAATAACGATAGGGCGCCACAATCCGGCCGGTTGTGGGGGCGGTCGTACGTGTCCTGCGTGCCGCCAAGAGCCATTGGGGCTTCGGGGAGTATGTGTCGATGAAGTCGCGTGAGACGTTGATCCGGCTGCGGAAATTCCAGGTGGACGAGAAGCGCCGCCGGACCGTCCAGATCGAGACCATGATTGCCGAATTCGATCGCATGTGCGTCGAACTCGACCGCGAGGTGAAGACCGAGCAGGATCGTGCCGGTATCCAGGACCCCTCGCATTTCGCCTATCCGACCTATGCCAAGGCGGCCAACCAGCGCAAACAGAACCTGCTGCGTTCGATCGAGGATCTGCGCGTGCAGCTCGACGATGCCAAGGCGGCCCTGGGCGAGGCCTTCGAGGAATTGAAAAAGGTCGAATTGCTCGACGAGCGCGACCAGGCCCGCGACCGAGCCGACGCCAATGCGCGCGAACAGATGGATCTCGATTCCATCGGCATCATGCGCATCCGCAACGCCGCCCGCGCGTAAAGCCCAACGCTGCCGATGCCTTCCCCTGCCGGGGGGAGGTGAATCCCGGAAAGATCGCGTACATTCACGGCGTATCCTCCGAGCCAGTGAATGAAAAGCGCCGGGAAAGTCTTAAGCGTCCTCTCCCTCTACACCGCAGGACGGACCGTCTGGTCGCCCGAACGCGCCGCACGGCGGCTGAACGTGTCGCTGGCGACCAGCTACCGCTATTTCAATACATTGGTGGAAGCCGGCATGCTGGAGCGGCTGCAGCGCAACCGTTATGTGCTGGGCCCCGCCATTGTCGAACTCGACCGCCAGATCCGCGCCGCCGATCCGGTGCTGCGCATTGCCCGTCCGGTGATGACGCGGCTTCTCAAGCGCGTGCGCCAGCCCGCGTCCGTATTGCTCTGCCGCTATTTCCGGCAGCAGGTCATGTGCATCCACGAGGAAAGCAACCAGACCGATTACGCCATCAGCTCCTATGAGCGCGGCGCGCGGCGGCCGCTATTTCGTGGCGCCACGTCGCGGATCATTTTGGCCAATCTGACGCCGCGCGCGCTGGCCGATCTGTGGCAGGCGCATAAACGCGATATCCTGGCCGCAGGCCTCGGGCCGACCTTCGAGGATTTCCGGGCGGCGCTGACTGCCTTGCGCAAGGCGGGCGTGGCCACGGCCTTTGGCGAAGTCGATGCCGGACGCATCGGCGTGGCCGCGCCGTTGTTCGATGGCCACGGACGTATTGCGGGCAGCGTCAGCATCGTTTTACACACGGCGCAGGCGGGCGAGGCCTCGTTGCAGCGCTTGCGTGCGGCGGTGACACAGGCCGCGAAAGAGATCGAGACCATGCGCGATCGCGGCAGCAATGCCGCGACCGGGCGAGAGGACAGCGGCAAGACAGCGGCGCCTTTGCGGCGCCGCGGGCGGGACAGGACATGACGTTGAAATCGCATTATCCCGTTGTAATCGTCGGTGGCGGGCCGACGGGGCTGACACTCGCCAATCTGCTCGGCACCTATGGCATCGAATGTCTGGTTATCGAGCGCAAGGACGCCACCGTCGGCGAGCCGCGCGCGGTGTCGATCGACGACGAATCCTTGCGCACCATGCAGGCGGCCGGCGTGGTCGAGGAGGTGTTCGGCGCCACGGTCGCGGGTTATGGCTCGCATTACTTCTCTGCCGAGGGCGTGTGTTTCGCAAAAGTCGAGCCGACCGGGCAGCCCTATGGCTTTCCGCGTCGCAATGCCTTTCGCCAGCCTGTTCTGGAGCGGCAATTGCGGGCGGCCCTGTCGCGCTTTGCACAGGTTGCGACAGCCTTCGGGCATGAGCTTGCCTCGTTCACGCAGGACGGCTCGCACGTTGTTTGCAAGGTGAAACGACCGGATGGCAGCGAAGCGCAGGTGTCCTGCGACTATCTCATCGGCTGCGACGGCGCGAGCAGCAGTGTGCGCCGCGCCATCGGCGTGACGCTCGGCGGTTCGACCTTCACCGAACGCTGGCTCATTCTCGATCTTGAAAATTCGCCGACGACATCGCGGCATACCATGGTGTTCTGCAATCCGCAGCGGCCGTGTATCGCGCTGCCCGGCCCGGACCAGACGCGGCGTTACGAATTCTATCTGCATCCTGACGAGCGCGACGAAGACGTCCTGCAAGACGACAAGGTGCAGCATCTGCTCGACACGCATGATGCGGACCCCGGCAGCACGCTTGTGCGCAAGGTGATCTATACGTTTCATGCCCGCATCGCCGATCGCTGGTCGAAGGGCCGCGTATTCCTTGCCGGCGATGCCGCGCATCTGACGCCGCCCTTTGCCGGACAGGGCATGAATAGCGGCCTGCGCGATGCCAACAACCTGGCCTGGAAACTTGCCGCCGTGTTGCGCGGCGAATTGGGTGCGGGCCTGCTCGATACCTATGAGATCGAGCGGCGCGATCATGTCTGGGCGATGATCGACATGGCCCTGCGCATGGGGCGGGTGATGGCGCCGCGCAGCAAGGCGGAGGCGTTCCTGGTGCAGAACGGCTTCCGGCTGCTCGGGCTTTATCCGCCGGCGCGCGATTATCTGGCGCAGATGCGCTTCAAGCCGACGCCGCGTTTCGCGCAGGGCTTTCTGCTGGCGGACGGACGCGGCGCGCGCAAGACCATGGTCGGGCGCCTGTTCCCGCAGCCGCTGGTGACATTGCCCGACGGTCGGGAGGAGCGGCTCGACGGGGTGCTGGGGCAGGGCTTCGCGCTGCTGCTGCGGGGAGATGCGGCCGCGTCCTGGCGCGCGGATGGCGCGGGGCTCGGGGCAATTTCGCCGCGTATCGTGCGCGTGCTGACGCAAGGCTCCTCGCTGCCTGTGGCAAGCGGCGAGGATATGTCCGTATCCGAAACCGATCCGCAGGCCTTTGCGGCGATCCCGGAGGATCACGTCTTCGTGCTGCGGCCGGACCGCTATGTCGCCGCTTGCATCCCGGTGGCGCAATGGACATCCGCGCGCGCGACCCTGATCGCGCGCATCGATGCGACCTTCCAGAGTGCAGTATCACAAGCTGCCTGATCGTCGCTTTTTGGGAGACTGCCATGCGCCAAACGCTTGCTGCCCGTCTTGCGCAGCCGGGACTGATCTCCGCGCCGGGTATCTTCGACATGGTCTCGGCACGCATCGCCGACCGCATGGGCTTCGATGCATTGTACATGACCGGCTTCGGTGTCGTCGCGTCGCATCTCGGCCGGCCGGATGCGGGACTTGCCACCTACACCGACATGGTCGGTCGCGTAAGGCAGATATGCAGCCAGGTCATGACGCCGGTGATTGCGGACGGCGATACCGGTTATGGTGGATTGCTGAATGTCGATTTCACCATGCGCGGCTATGAGGCTGCTGGCGCGCAGGCGATCCAGATCGAGGATCAGGAATTCCCGAAGAAGTGCGGACATACGCCGGGACGGCGTGTCGTGTCTCTCGACGATGCATTGCGCAGAATAAAAGTCTGCGTGGAGGCGCGTGCATCGAAGGATTTTCTCATCATCGCGCGCACCGACGCACGCACATCGCTCG
>JAEVZN010000505.1 GCA_023392205.1 Pseudomonadota bacterium | reverse complement strand
CAATACCTGGACCTCGGAGATCGAACTGCGCCCCTTTGTGGAGAATTTCTGATCCCCGCCAATACGCCTCAGCGTGGCAAAGACTCCGCAATTACCGGGGCTGCCGCGATGCGCCGGCACAGCCGCGTGCGCTCGGGCAATTCCTTGACCCAGTCCATGATGTAGGTCTCGGCTTCCGGATCGAGATCCTTTTCCCGGAACGGGGCTGGGTCGAAGGTATTGAAGAGCTGGCTGACGCTCCGCAGGCGGATTGCGATATCGACACTACCGTTATTTGCTGACACCGGGGCCTGCAGCGCGTGGCCGGTCATATCTCCACCACCATGCCATCGACTGCGCAGTCGAGATCGACATCGTTCAGCCGCTTCAGCATATCTTCGCTGAGATGTGTGAGGATGACGCGCTTCGCGCCGATCCGCGGCAGGTGCTGGCGCAAGACGCTGAGCGTCATGTGCGACTTGCGGAACTGTTCGAACATGTAGCATTCGCAGATGAACAGGTCGGCACCACGCGCGGCGTCGACCAGCGTTTCGGTCCAGGTCGTGTCGCCGGAGAAACAGAGCACCTGTCCGTCGGCCTCGATGCGATAAGCCAGACAGGGGCCGGCGCGCTCGTCATGATCGACCGGAAAGGCCGTGACATTGCGGCCGCAAAGGTCCGCAGGCTGACCGGTCTGCAATTCCACAAAATCCAGCTCATAGGGCAGGGTGCGCCCGCCCGGAAAGGCCAGCGCCATGGCGCGGTCGTACCAGTCGCGCAGGCCTTGCGGACCGGCAAGCGTGAGCGGACGCTTGCGCTTGGCATTGACCTGCGCATCCAGGATGAAGAACGGAATGCCGCCGCAATGGTCGGCATGGAAATGCGTGAGCAGGATCATGTCGATCGCGTTGCAGTCGATGCCGAGTCGCTTCAGCGCCACAAGCGAAGTGGCACCGCAATCGAACAGAAAGGCGCCATTTCCGTCGGTGACATGCAGGCAGGTATTGAATCGTCCGCCCGATCCGAACGCATCGCCGCATCCCGCGAATTGCACCTTCATGAAGCTGTCGCTGTCATTTGCCGTTTCGCCCACAGAGCCGAAAGGATCAGCAACAGCGCGCCGCCGATGGCCCAGCACAGGATAGGCAGCCATTGCAACACCGCCATGATCTGCGGATCGCGATGCCATCCGGCCCAGATGAAGCCGATCCGCAGGAAGGTGGCGAAGGCCAGCGCCGAGAACAGAAGACCGACCATGCGGCCCTCATGCCCGTTCTCGCCGGTCGCGAAGGCGGCGGTGAACGCGCTCATCAGGACGCAGCCCCAGGCGGCGCCGGCGGCGAATTGCGCGAGCGCCAGCATGTTGAGGGCGGTTGCATATTCGGCGGCGAGGATTGCGATCGCACCCGCCACACCGAACACGCCCATCACCGCAAAGCCGCCCCAGCGTTTGACCAGCAGGGTGGCCGGAAACATGGCGATGTTGAAGCCGATCCAGAAGATCGGCATCAGCCAGTCGAGCTGGTCGGTGAACTTGCGGAACAGGGGCGCGGTGTTGATGGCGAAATGGATCTGGTAGCCCAGCGCCAGGATCACCATCGCCACGGCAAAAGCAATTCGGGCGAACGACACCGATGATGTCACCGGGACGGGGACCGGCGCGGCCGCGCTCTGGCGCGCGATGCTGCGCTCGACATGCGCCAGTCCGAATGTCGCCAGCACCAGGACCACGCTCGACACCGCGAACGGAATGCGCGGGTCCATCCCTCGCAATGTGATGGCGAGATAGGGGGCGATGGCGCCGGCTATGCCATAGCCCAGCATGACGATGGAGGAGAGCATCGGCAGCTTCGGTTTGGCGGCGTATTTGCCGAGCAGCATGATCGGCGGCGCGCGCAGCGCCGAGGAGGTGACGGTCCAGACAATTGTCGCGGCAAAGAACAGCCATTGCCCGGCCGGACCGGTGCCGGCGACAAACGGCAATGCCAGAAAGGCCGCGCAGGAGATCAGCGTCACAATCGCCACCCAGCGGCCAATCTGCCCGATCACCCGCGAGATGCGGTCGGCGGCAATGCCGGTCGCGACATCGAAGATCGTGAAGATCGCCTGATCGAGCATCAGGATCAGGATCACGGTGCCGGCGGCAATGCCCACGGCGCCCGCGAGCGCCGGAAGAAAGATCACGTAGATCGTCCAGCACAGCGTGAACAGGAATTGCAGCAGCGCGATATAGAGCGCGGTCGCGTTCGACACCGCAGGGCCGGCCCCTGTCTGCGCGGTCATTCCTGCGCACTCATGGTTTGCGCCCTCAGGGCACTCATGGCTGGCCCCGTTTGGCCAGGTCGCTGCTGGCATCGGCGATATAGATGTCGTTGCGGCAGGCCACCCGCATCTCGATGCCGAACATCGCCCGCATGGTCAGCAGCGCCACGAGGATGCCGAGCACCAGCGCGGCATAGGCGGGCAAAGCATGCGGCGACAGGCTCGGGATGCCGTAGAGGATCAGCGCGTCATTGCCGCCCGGCAGCAGCGCCGTGCCAAGCCCCATCAGCAATCCGCCCGCGATATTGCGCAGCCACGACCAGCGCGGCCGCCAGTCGACGCGGAAACTGCCGCGTTGCAGGGTGGAAGCTAGCATTCCGAACATCACGGCGCCGAGTACGATCCAGCGTCCATGCGGTGGCGGCGGACGAGTCCCGGCATAGCCCTCGACAACATGCTGGAAGGTGGTCGTGTAGCCCGGCGAGCCGAACACCAGAAAGATCGTTCCGGCGGCAAAGCCTATCAGCAAGGCTGCGGTAGACAGCCTGTATTGCGGAGCAAGGACGAGGCTGCGCAGCGTGGCGCCGGCAGGCCGTGTGCGCCACAGCCGGATCAGTTCGTACAGCGTCCAGCCGATCAGCAGCAATCCCAGCAGGGGCGCGATCCACATCATGTCGGGGATGAGGCCCGGCGTCGCGACCGGCCGCGCGACGAATCCGGCGCCGCTCAGTCCGACAAACAGCAATACGCCGAATGCAAAACTGACGACGGTGATCAGCATGCCGATCTCGCCATCCACCATGCGCGCCATCGTGGCATAGGCGCAGGCGCCGTTGATTCCTGCCCCGATCCCGAACAGCAATCCGCCGAGGATGGCCGTGGTGGTCAATTGCCATCCGCCGATCCCGGCCGACGTCGCCGGCATCAGCAAGAAGACAGGAATGGTGATCGCGAACACCCACAACATGGATTTGACGATGCTGGCGAACATGTAGCCCGTGCGCGAATGCGTCATCTCGGCCACGGCCCGCACGGTGCAGATGCTTGCGCGATGCGCCGCGAATCCGATCACGGCCGCAAGGATGCAGGCAATCGCAAGCGTAAGCATTGTCGGTCAACCTCTACGACGCTGTGGAACCTTAGCGGTGGAATCGCGCGCCGCGAAGGGCCGGGCGCAGGAGGGCATGGCCTTGGAGGCTTCACATGGTCCTGTTGGTCGCCGACAGCACGAGGCCGGTTCGAGGACGAGCCGCATGATTTGCCCTCATCATTGCCCTCGTGCCGGTCGCTTTTTCCACGGCTGCATACGGGATACAGCCGGTTCGCGCGGCGTTCCGGTTCCCGTTAAAGCCGTTTTAGGCTGCATTTCGGAGCCGCCGGTAAGATGTTGTTTTAACTAACGAATATTCGCGCTCGCCGGCTGCAGAAATTTCCCCTTTTTCAGCGCCGGGGTGCTATAGTTCCAAATGAATGGATAAGCAGGGATACATACCCTGACAGGCCGCAGGCTCAGCCGCGGCCCGCCGAAAATGGAGTTGAGTGTGCTGAAATCCCACAGGTTCACCATCGGCCAGAATGTCCGCTACATCGCCGGACCGACCAACCGGGCGACAGCGAACGGCACTTTCAAGGTCGTCAAACTGCTGCCGCTGGAAGGCGACGAGCACCAGTATCGTATCAAGCATACCGAAGAAGCGTTCGAGCGCGTGGCGAAAGAAAGCCAGCTCGATCGGCACGGATAACCGGGGGCGCGTCGTCGACTACGCCGCCCGGTCGATGCGCGCCCGCAATTGCGTCCAGCCATGCTGAACCTGGACCTTGAAGCCATTCCAGTTGGCTTCAACGACGTCCCAATTGACCATTGGTCGGTTCTCGATGGCTGCGGGTCCTGCCGCCACCGATGATGTTTTCATGCTGTCGTGGTAATAAGTGCCCGCCACGAGCAGTAGTGCACCAAGTATCATTCCCAGGATCAGTCGCATCGCGTGTCTCCCTCGGCTGCCGTGTGGAACGTGCGGTGCAACGATTTGTTCCAATGACAGGTTCCGGGGGTGCGATGCCGATCTACATCACGCAGGGGCGCTATACGCGGGACGCCATCAAGGGAATGGTGGTGCGCCCGGAAGACCGCGCCGACGCGGTCGGGCGGCTCCTGTCCAAGGTTGGCGGCCGGCTGGTCGCCTATTACGTCACGCTCGGCGAATTTGACTTCATGATCATCGCCGAAGCTGCGGGCGAGACCCAGATCGCGGCCGCGCTGCTGGCTGCGACCAGCGGCGGCGGCGTGACCGATCTCAGGACCACGGTGGCGCTGACCTCGGTCGAGGCCAAGGGGGTGTTTGCTGCGGCCAGCGATCTGACAGCCGGGTTCCGTTCCGCAGGCGGGGTCTGACGGCGGAGGACGCTGTTTGACAAGCCGGAGACGTCTTGCTTTAGCCGGGATTGAGTTGTCCAATTCCGATCCTTCGGCAACAGGGCGGCCATGCCGGAAGTTTCTTTTGTGACTGATTCCGTATCTCTTCCGATCTGGGCTATCGCGGCAGGCATTTTGCTCCTTGTCGTGCTGGCGGCCGTCGCCATCGTGCGTGTCGGGTCGCGTCCGACGTTCGCCTTTCTTGCGCAGGTGGCGGGCGCTGTCCTTCTGGTGGCGCTGGGCTGGTTCTATTTCGACCGGCTTGAATCGCATGACCGCGCCGAGCAGCGCCGCATCATCGAAACACGCCTTGCCACGCTGACCGCGCAGGCCCTGGCGCCGAATTCCGTGCTGGCCTGTCTCGATGCGCATGGCGGCCCGCTCCTCATGGAGGGCTGCGAGAAGACCATCTATTCGGCGCCCGAACAGATTTCCGCAGCACTCGCCTTCGCCGCCGCAAGGCTCGATCTGCTGCGCGAGATCGATGCCATGCCGAATGCCGCGGAACGCGAATATGTGGCACTGCGCGATCCGCTTGCCAGAAGCATCGCAGCCGATCCGTTCGGCCTTGTGGCGCAAATTCTCGAGACCCGCGACGGCTGTTCGCCGTCATCCTGTTA
This sequence comes from Pseudomonadota bacterium, assembly GCA_023392205.1. Taxonomy (GTDB): domain Bacteria; phylum Pseudomonadota; class Alphaproteobacteria; order Rhizobiales; family Xanthobacteraceae; genus Pseudorhodoplanes. Next base: position 326 of record JAEVZN010000505.1, on the reverse strand, counting down.
CGCCTTCGATCTGGTCGGCGATCGTGAGCAACTCGCCGCCAATATGACAACTCGCGCCTTCGACGCGCGAGTGGCGCGTTACGCCGCTGGCTGGGGCGAGCGGCCGTCCGGACCGGCTCTGGCTGCGACCGGGACGACGCCCGGACGAACGGGCAACCCGGTCAACATGGACTTCCCTTCGGCGGATTCGATCCCGCCGGTGAGCATCATGTCGAACGAGCCGGGCATGACCGGCCAGACCGGCGTCGACACGCCGGCCAAGCCGGAGCCGCGCGCCGCCCCCTCCGCTGCGGCACCTCCGGCTGCGGCACCCGCTGCCGCGACAC
>JAEVZN010000474.1 GCA_023392205.1 Pseudomonadota bacterium | reverse complement strand
ATATCGAAGCACTTTGCGAAGATATCCGCGCAGCGATCCGGCGCGGGCATACGCGGTTCAAGATCAAGATCGGCGGACTTCCTGTCGCCGAAGACGTGCGCCGCATTGAGGCAGTTCTGGATGTTCTGGAGCCCGGCATGTCGCTTGCGGTGGACGGAAACGGCACCTTTACGCTGGACATGGCCCTGGCTTATTCCGACGCATTGTCGACGCTGCCCATTGCCTGGATCGAGGAGCCGGTGCATCCGCTCGACTACGAAATGCATCGTACCTTCGCCGCGCAATGCAGCCTTCCCATCGCTACCGGTGAGAACATCTTCTCCGCTGACGACGCGCGCAATCTACTCCGCTATGGCGGCCTGCGCAGCGACCGCGACATACTTCAATGCGATGTCTCGCTGAGCTACGGGATTGTCGAATATCGCCGCATCCTGTCGGCCATGGCGGCTACAGGCTGGGATCGCGGGCGCTGCGCGCCGCATGCCGGCCACCTGCTGGCCCTCAATGTTGTGGCAGGCTTCGGCCTCGGTCTGGCCGAGACTGCCATGGACGAAAGCGGACTGTTCGGACGGCTGACCGCTGGCATTTCCGTCGAAGGCGGCCGGGCCAGATTGCCGGACCACCCCGGCACGGGTCTCGAAGCCTGTCCGGTTTTCAACGATGTTTTTTCCGAATTGTTGCAGTGAATGTGACCGGGAGCGCATCAATGCGGTCTAAAAGCGAACGATATTCGATTTTATACTCGCTCTATGTCGGTTGCGCCGTTCTGCGACAGCCAATGACCAGCGTGAGGACACAGGCATGAGTCAGACGACAAGCGACGCGGTTCAACCATGCGTTCCCGGCGTGGACGACATCCGCGCTCTGGTGCGTCCGGATCATGTGCATCGCCGCGCCTATGCCGACCCGGCGGTCTTCGCTCTGGAACAGGAGCGTATATTCGGCCGCCTGTGGATCTATGTCGCGCATGAAAGCCAGTTGAAAAACCCCGGCGATTTCGTCCGCACCCGGTTGTCGAAATACGAAGTGCTGGTGACCCGGCATCACGACGGCAACATCTATGTGCTGCACAATCGCTGTCCGCATCGCGGCGCGCGGCTGTGCATGGTCGATCAGGGATCGAGCCGCGCCTTCAGTTGCCCCTATCATGCCTGGGTGTTTCGGCCGGACGGCTCGCTCGCCTCGGTGCCGCATCCGAAAAGCTATCCGGCAGATTTCAGGATCGACGATCCACAGAATCACATGCAGCGCATCGGCAATGTGCAAAGCTATCGCGGCTTCGTTTTCGCCAATCTGTCCGACAATCCGCCGCCGCTGATCGAACATCTCGGGCCGATGACCGAGGTCATCGACAATCTGGTCGATCGCGCACCCGACGGCGAAGTGGAGATCGCCGATTCCAGCTTCTCGCTGGAATATGCCGGCAACTGGAAACTGCATCTTGAGAATGCCGCGGACATCTTTCATCCTACCTTCGTGCATTCCTCATCGGTGATGCCGGCACGGCGCGCGCCCGCGAATGCCTCGATCCTCGATCAGGACCAGACACGCGAAATGCTGCTGGCCAACGGCTTCGGTTTCCAGGAATGGGAGGGCATCCAGCTCGCCGGCATGGACAGCGGGCACACCTACATGACGAGTTTCTACGACAGCGGCGTGCTGTCCCGCCGGAGCGAGGATCCGGTGGCGTCGAAATATCGCGCCATCCTCACCGAAAAACTCGGCAAGGAGCGCGCCGACAGCGTGCTCGGCATGAACCGCTTCAACAACATCATCTACCCCAACCTGATCATCAACGCGCAATACCAGCAGATGCGCGTCACCATTCCGCTGTCGGTCGATCGCACACTGGTGCGGGTACATTGTTTCCGGCTCAAGGGCGCCCCGGACGAAATGTTTCACCGTGCGGTGCGCTTCCTGACGACGATCGGATCGCCCGCCTCGATGATCTTCTCCGACGACGTCGAGATGCTCGAACGCTGCCAGCGCGGACTGGCCACGGAGACCGGCCCGTGGATCGACTTTTCGCGCGGCCTCGACACCGACAGTCGTGATGCGAATGGCAGCCTGTCCGGCGCCGCCAGCGAGATGCCCATGCGGGTGCAATTCAAGGCCTGGGTGAAACACATGACCGCCGAGGCTGCGTGATGCTGCCCTACGAGACGATGCGCGAAATCGAATTGTTTATCCTGAAAGAAGCGCGCCTTCTGGACGAAGGCGCCTTCGAGTCCTGGCTCGACCTTTATGCACCGCAGGGTATCTACTGGATTCCGAGCAAGCCCGGCCAGACCGATCCCCTGAACATCGCCTCGATCGTCTATGAGGACCACGCGATCCTTGCGATCCGTGTGCAACGTCTTCTGGAGGCGCGCGCCCTGGTGCTGACGCCGATGCCGCGCACGGTGCATATGGTCAGCAATATCGAGGTGCTGACGGGAGATGCGGGCGCGGACGAGTTCGAGGTGGGCGCCGCCTTTCTGTGCACCGAGTTGCAGGGCGAACGGCAGCGCATTTACTCGGGCCGGCAGGTCCATCATATTGCGCGGGAGAATGGTTCTTTCCGGATCCGCCGCAAACGGATCGCGCTTTCCAATTGCGACGGCGTTCACGCGCCGATGACGATACCCATTTAGCAGCGGCCGAAGGCCGAGCGGGAATTTCCAGGCACAGGCGTGGTCCAGGTCAAGAAAGAAACCGTCCGCAACGCGATTCTCGACGCCGCCCGCGATCTGTTCTCGGAGCGCGGCTATCACCGCACGACCCTCCTCGATATCGCCCAGGAAGCCGGCACGGGCGTGAGCAGCCTGTATTCGTATTTCCCCTCCAAGCTCCACCTGCTCTATGCCGTGGTCGAGCCCTGGCAGAAGGAAGGCATGTGGCGGCTGGAAGCGGCCGTGCGCAGGATCGACGATCCGCGCGAGAAACTGCGCACGATCTTGCTTGGGGTCTGGCGCGACATTCCGATGGAGAATATCGGGCTCGCCAACAGCCTGATGGAGGCTTTGGCCTCGGCCGATCCCGGTGAGAACAAGCCCTCTCCCCTGCTCGCCTGGGCCGAGCAGCGGCTGCGCCTGATGCTGGAGAGCGCACTGCCCCGCGGCGAGACACGCTCGGTCGATTACGACCTTCTCTCGCATCTGTTTCTGATGGCTTATGACGGCTTCGTCATCAACCGCCGACTCAACGACCTGCGTGATATCGAACGGCTGGTGGAGATCGTCTGCGACATGCTGCTCAGCGAGGCCGACCGCCCGCATCCCGTTACGGCATCGCATTTGCCCGTACGGACCGCGCCCGAAGCCGCTTCAAAGCGCACGCGCCGGCAACGCAGCAAGGCTTAAGGTCCGGCGATCGCCCCATGCGGGTTGCTCCTTCCGGCAATCCGGACGATGGTGTGCGTGACAACAGCGGGACTTATTGCGCATGGCGCATCATCGACTGGACGCAACACCCGACACCGTTCATTGGGGTTATTTCGATAACGCTCTCACGCCGGTTTTGACCATCGACAGCGGCGACAGCGTCACGATCACGAGCGTCTCCGGCGGACCGGGCCATTTGCCGGGGCACGACACGGGCCTGACAATTCCTGATGCACTCCCTGCAATTCACGCCTCAGTGCCGCACAAGTTCGGGCCGCATATCTGCACCGGTCCGGTCGCGGTGCGCGGCGCCAAGCCGGGCGATGTGCTGGAAGTGCGCATTGGCGCGATCGAGCTGCCCTACGACTGGGGTTACAATCTGATCCGCCCCGGCACAGGCGCGCTCCCGGATGACTTTGCAAGCGAGCGCCTGATCCATATTCCGCTTGATCGCGAGCGCAATGTCGGGCGTTTGCCATGGGGCCTGGAAGTTCCGCTGCGGCCGTTTTTCGGCGTGATGGGTGTCGCACCTGCCGAAGCCGGCGCGACCTCGTCCATCCCGCCGGCACGCAACGGCGGTAACATCGACAACAAGGAACTGGTTGCCGGCACGACATTGTATCTGCCGGTTCAAGTCGACGAGGCGTTGTTTTCGGTCGGTGACGGTCACGGTGTCCAGGGCGACGGCGAAGTCTGCCTGACCGCGATCGAGACCGGCCTGACCGGGACATTCGAGCTTCATCTGCGGCCCGACCTCAAGCGCGAATGGCCGTTTGCTGAAACGCCGACCCATCTTGTCACGATGGCCTTCGATCCGGATCTTGACCGCTGCGTGGTCATTGCCTTGCGCGACATGATCGCCGAGATCTGTGCAAGAACGAAGCTGTCAAAGGAAGACGCCTACACGCTTTGCAGCCTTGCAGCCGACCTGCGCATGACCCAGGTGGTCAACGGCAGCAAGGGGGTCCATGTCATGCTGGCAAAAGCCCTGATCGACTGATCCGGGCTGCCCCGCATGCGCGCTTATACGGGCTTGTGCCCGACGACCCGCTGCGTCGCACGCGACAGATCGAACCCTGCCCCCAGCAGATTGCGGCACGACACGCCCGTGCGTTCGGACTGGCAGACAAAGTCGCCGCGTGCCCAGCGCTCGCCATAGGGCAGAACCGGCAATTCGTCACTGAGAACGGTATCGCCATGGCAGATGGGGCCGGCAAAAGGCTTCTTTCCGAAGACCTCGAACGCCTGGCCGAACTCCATGTCGCACTTGCTCGGCCTTGGGAGCGGCCGCCCGCTGATCTGTTTGAGATCGCAGCGGAGGGTGGAAATCCAGTGAAAGTGCTGGCAATGGATGTTGCCCGAGGGCGAACGGAACCCGTCATCCAGACTACGCTGTTGCGCGAACCCGTCACAGGCGAAAAAAACGAGAAGGGCGATCGTCGCAACCAGTCGGATAAAGCCGGCCGATATTTCCGAATGCATGATGTTCCAGTCAAAACTGCAAACTCGCTCAAGCATAGCACACGCGGCAACTGAAGTGGCGTGCGGAGCCATTGTGACGGGTGTCGAAGTCCAAGGCTTAAGCGAAGTCCGCCTCAGACGGAACAATGAAGTTCCACATTGCACAGCGCCGGCCTCTGCCATTAAAAGAACAAAACACGAACTCACGGTGTGGCATGGCCCTATCGTTATTGCAGAAGCTGGAAATTCTGGCCGATGCCGCGAAATACGACGCCTCTTGCGCTTCGTCCGGCGGCACCAAACGCAATGCGCGCGGGGGCGGGATGGGGTCCGTGACCGCCGGCATCTGCCATGCCTACACACCGGACGGCCGGTGTGTGTCGCTTCTGAAAATCCTGCTGACGAATTTCTGCATCTACGATTGCGCGTATTGCATAAGCCGCAGATCGAGCGAGGTACGCCGCGCCCGCTTCACGGTCGATGAAGTGGTGACGCTCACGCTCGATCTGTACCGCCGCAACTGCATCGAGGGGCTGTTTCTGTCGTCGGGCATCGCCCGTTCCGAAGACGATACGATGGCGGATATGGTGCGCGCGGCGCAAGTGCTGCGCGAGCAGCATGGTTTTCGCGGCTATATCCATCTCAAGACGATTCCCGGCGCGAGTGAAGACCTGATCGCACAGGCCGGCCGTTATGCCGACCGCTTGTCGATGAATATCGAATTGCCGACCGATAGCGCGCTGAAGGATCTGGCACCGGAGAAGAATGTCATATCGATCCGCAAGGGCATGGCGTCGACCCGCCTGAAGATCGATGCCGCCAAAGAGGACCGCGCGGTTCGGCGCGGACATATCGGCAAGGCCAGGCCGCCTGCCTTTGCGCCTGCCGGTCAGTCGACACAAATGATTGTCGGTGCCGACGGAGCGCCCGATCAAACCATCCTTGGCGCCGCCGGTTCGCTCTATGCATCCTACTCGCTGAAGCGCGTCTATTATTCGGCTTTCTCCCCGACCGGCCATCCATCGCAAAAGCTTGCCACGGTGCCGGCGCCGTTGCTGCGCGAACACCGGCTGTATCAGGCCGACTGGATGCTGCGCTTTTACGGCTTCTCGTTGCCGGACATCTCCCGTGCCATGACCGGCGGGATGCTCGATCTCGAGATCGACCCCAAGCTTGCCTATGCGCTGGCGCATCGCGAACTTTTTCCGGTCGATGTGAATCTGGCCGAGCGCGAAAGCCTGCTTCGCGTCCCCGGTCTCGGCACGCGCAGCGTCGACCGCATCATCGCATCGCGCCGGTCCGGCGTATTGCGGCTGGCGGATATCGCACGGCTGACCGGGGCGATCTCGCGCGCAAGGGAGTTTATTGTCACCCCCGATCACAGGCCGCGTGCGCTGGACGACATGCGCTTGCGCGAGCGCTTTGTGCGAAAGCAGCCCGCCCAGCTTTCGCTGTTCGGCTAACCGCGATGTTTTCGGTGCCGCTGGCCGCGGACGCGGGTGACGTCGAGTTCAGGGAGGCCGCGAAATCCTGCCTCGCGCTGAACCTGTCGCCGAACGAGATCGTTTTCACATCGCACGACGATAGCGGACTTCTTCCGCCGCTTCCCGCAACTGGCACAGACTTCGCAATGTCGGTCCCGCGCGGATTCGTGGCACTGATGCGGGATGCCATCTGCCATAGTGCAGACGATCGCTTCGCCCTGCTCTATTCCGTTCTCTGGCGCATTCACCACGGCGAGCGCGACCTCTCCGACCGGGCCTCCGATCCCTGCATCGCGCGGTTGACCGGCTATGCGCATGCGGTGCGGCGCGACATCCACAAGATGCATGCCTTTCTGCGCTTCAAGGAGCGTCGCACGGACGGACACTGCTTCTTCACCGCCTGGTTCGAACCGCGCCATCATATTCTCAAACGTGCGGTTCCATTTTTTACCGACCGCTTCGCCAATATGGACTGGATGATCGCAACCCCGCGCGGCGGCGCGATCTGGCAGGACCGCACACTTGCCTTCCTCCCGCCATCCGAGAAACCGGACGACCATAGCGATGCCGTCCTCGACGAATTGTGGCTCGCCTATTATCGCACAACCTTCAACCCGGCACGGTTGCGACTGAAATCCATGACCGGACACATGCCGCGCCGTTACTGGCACAACATGCCGGAAACGGCGCTGATTCCGGACATGGTCCTGCAAGCGGAGCAGCGTGTCTCCGGAATGCTCGAACTGGACGCCGACCGCCCTGCGAAATTTGCCGAACGGATTGCACAGCGGCGGCAGAATGGGGAGGTTTCGGCCATGAACGCGGAAGGTTCGTTGCCTGCGCTGCAGAGACAGGCGCAGACCTGTCAACGTTGCCCGCTCTACAAGGATGCGACCCAGACAGTGTTCGGCGAAGGCCCGCCGGATGCACCGGTCGTCTTTGTCGGCGAACAGCCCGGCGATCATGAAGACCTGGCAGGACACCCCTTCGTCGGCCCGGCCGGGCAATTGTTCGACCGCGCCCTGACCGAGGCCGGGCTCGACCGCGCACGCGCCTACGTCACCAATGCGGTGAAGCATTTCAAATACGAGCCGCGCGGAAAGCGGCGGTTGCACAAGCGGCCTGACGCCGGCGAAATCCGCGCCTGCCGGTTCTGGCTCGAGGGAGAACTCGACGCGATCAGGCCGCGCCTCGTGGTGGCTCTGGGCGCGACGGCGGCACAGTCGCTGGCGGGCCGCGCCATCGCTGTCACGAAGTTGCGCGGGCCGCTTGATTTTCCGCAATACCAGGGCTTTGTCACCGTGCACCCCTCGTATCTACTGCGGCTGCCGGATGCCGCGAGCAAACAGCGCGAATATGCCGCCTTCCTGAATGATCTCAGGTGCATCGGCGAACTGGCGCCGGATATCCGCGCGTGAGCCGCACATAAGCCCTTAGCGGCCGATCAGCAGCATCCGCAGGTTTTTGGAGATCCAGTCGATGATCGCCACCGTGATCAGGATCAATATCAGGATAAAGCACGCTTCTTCCCAATGATGCGCGCGAATACGGTCGGACAATTGAAAGCCGATCCCGCCCGCGCCGACGATCCCCAATATGGTGGCCGAGCGGACATTGGATTCGAACATGTAAAGCGTGCTTGAGAGAAACATCGGCACGACCTGCGGCAAAACAGCGAAACGCAGCGTCTGCACGTTGCTGGCGCCGGCCGCCTTCAGCCCCTCGGCGGCCTTCTTCTCCGTATTCTCGATGGATTCCGAAAACAATTTCGCCAGCGTGCCGGTATCGGAAATCGTGATCGCCATGATGCCGGCCAGAGGCCCTAGCCCCACCGCCCGCACAAAGATCAGTGCCCAGATCAACTGGTCGATGCCGCGCAGAACATCCATGAAGCGCCGGACGCCGAACCGGGCCAGTCCGAAGGGAAAGGTGTTTTTCGCCGCAAGGAAAGCCAGCGGAAACGCCATGATCGCGGCAAATGTGGTCCCGAGAAATGCCATTGCCAGCGTCTCGAGCAGCGCCGCGAAAATCTCCTTCGGATGTTCGCCCGTTGCAGGCGGGAAAAGCTGCGCGACGATTACGCCGAGTTCGCCGAGCCCGGACCACAGCCGCGCCGGAGAGAAGCCGAACCGCCACAGACAATATCCGGTGAGCACGGCAAAGCCCGCCCAGATTGCGAAGATCATCAGCCGCTCGTCGAGCGGACGCCGGAAAGCCAACGGGTGTTGCCGGCGCAACTCCGCGATCCGCTGCGGGCTCATCGGTTGCGACCTCATTCGAATGTCTCCCGCCCGATCAGCATATGGCGGACCTTCTCGCAGCCGAGATCGATCAGCATCACGGTCACGACGATCAGAATGAGGATGGCGCTGATGTCTTCATAATAGAGCGAGCGGACAGCGGTCATCAGTTCCATCCCAATGCCACCGGCGCCGACAAAGCCCAGCACAGCAGCAGTGCGCACATTGATCTCGAACCGCCACAGCACATAGGACGCGTAATTCGGCAGCACCTGCGGCAGCACGGCAAACCACATCGTCTGCACCCAATTGGCGCCGGCTGCGCGCAGCCCCTCCACCGGCCCCATGTCGATATTCTCGTTGGCCTCGGCAAAGAGCTTGGCATTTGCGCCGAAGGAATGCAGCGCCATCGCCAGAATGCCCGGCAGCGGACCCAGACCGAAGGCAAACACAAAGATCAATGCGAACACCAAATCTGGCACCGTGCGGAAGAATTCCGCGGCGCGCCGCGCGGCGTGATAGGTCCAGGAATAGGGGGTAAGATTTCGTGACGCATTGAAGCACAGGGCAAGTGCCGCCAGCGACCCCAGCAGGGTTGCCAGATAGGCCATCAAAACGGTTTCAAGCAGCAGATCGAGCCATCTGCGAATGCCATAGAACCATTCGCCGATATCGGCACCGAGGCTTGTCAGACGCAGCACGGGAAACGTCCGCAGGATGTAGTCGCCGAGCTTCGGCGCACCCTCGATCAGGGCCGTCGGGCTGAACTTGCCGATAATCGCAGAGGCAACGAAGATAATAGCGAAGATCGCAATCCCGATGATGGTCTGGAATCGTCGCTGGCGACGCAGCGCAAAGAACTGTCGGTCGAAGGCGGGTACGTCTACCGTAACAGCGCCGGGACTTGAAGAAGTCATCCGCATCGACACAGGCTGGAATGAGCGCAGGACTTGTCGCTGACGGCCCGCCTCCGGAGAGACGAGCCGTTGCCATGGGAATTCATCGCAATCAGTGCGCGCGGACGCACATTACTGTCTCCGGCGCGACTTGCGCTGGTCTTCCGCGATGGTGACGAAGGTCTTGTAAGTCTCGTGGCCGACCGGTTCGAAGCCGCTGGTCTTGCCCTGAGCGGCCGCCTCCGCCATCGCCATGTCGTCCTTGGCGAGGTTGACGAACATATCGAGCAGATCCTTGCGCATATCGGCCGGGATGCTCTTCGAAACCGCCCACAGCGGATTGGCGATCAGCGGGGATTCCCAGACAATACGGATGTCGTCCAGCTTCAGCATTCCACGATCCATCATGATGCGGAACTGGCCGGACTGATGGCCGGGCGAGGTCCAGGTGAAGGCGCTGTCGAAATTGCCCTTCAATACGCCGAGGACGCTCTGTTCATGCCCGCCGGAAAACACCGTGCGGCTGAAATGCTTCTGCGGATCGACACCTGCATCACGAAGCGCGGCATTCGGCACCAGATATCCAGACGTGGAATTGGCATCCGCCCAGGCGAGGCTTTTGCCCTTGAGATCCTCGATCGACTTGTAGGGGCTGTCCGCCTTGACGATCAGGACCGAATGATAGCCCTTGCCGCCATTCGGCTCCACGTTCATCACCAGCGGCTCGATGCCACCTTCACTGTCGATGAAGCCTGCGGCATAGGCCGCGCCGCCGAGACGGGCAAGGTGGATCTGTCCACCCGACAAGGCCTGCACAATGCCCGCATAGTCCGACGCGGTGAAAATCTCGACCTTCACGCCGAGTTTCTTCTCCATGTATTCGACGAACGGTTTGTAACGAGTGACAGTTGCCGCCTGATTCTCGACCGTGACCGAGCCGATCTTGATCGTTTTGAATTTCTCACGCCAGTCGGCGGATGCAGGTGAAGCCATGACGGTCGCACAAAGTGCGGTGGCCAGAGTGAGTTTAAGGGCATTTGCGAGCGAAGACATGGTGATCCCCATGGTCAGAGAAAGACGAATTCAGCTTGTTTTGTTGCACCGGCTCAGGCGGGCATCGGCGCCAATGCCGGTGCAAGGTTGAGCCAGCCAGTGGTCGACGTCATATCTTCGGCGATGTCCGCTTCTTCATCACCGATCTGATAGATCTCGCGCATGGTCGCGGATGTCAGGTCGTCGGGCGGACCGTCGAATACCACCCGGCCTTTCGCCATCCCGATGATCCGGTCCGAGAATTGTCGTGCCGCATCAATCGTGTGGAGATTGCAAAGGACCGTGATGCCGTCTTCGCGATTGATGGTCTTCAGCGATTCCATGACGCGCGCCGCGTTGCGCGGATCGAGCGAAGCAATCGGCTCGTCGGCGAGCAGCAAAGATGGGCGCTGCATCAGGGCACGCGCGATTGCTACACGTTGCTGCTGTCCACCCGAGAGCGTTCCGGCACGCTGAAAGGCATGCGCCATCAGGTCAAGGCGCTCCAGCGCCTCAACGGCAAGCGCGCGCTGGGCGTCCGTAAACCGCCCCAGCAGCGACAGCATCGTCGGCCGCCGGCTGATACCGCCGAGCAGGACATTGGTCAGCACGTCGAGGCGCGGCACGAGATTGAATTGCTGAAAGATCATCGCGGCCTGCGCCCGCCAATTTCTGAGCGCGGCACCACGCAGCGTCGTAACGTCGACACCATTGAAGACAATGCGCCCGCTGGACGGGTCGATCAGCCGGTTCACCGTCCGCAGCAGGGTCGACTTGCCTGCACCGGATCTTCCGATCACACCGACAAAGCTGCCGGGTTTTATTTCGAGCGACACATCGGATACTGCCGCCAGCGCACCGAAGCGGCGCGACACTCCGTCGAGGACAAGCATCGGGACCTCCGCCTTCCTGTTTGTCCCGGCGTAACCGAGCCAGCCGACAGTCATGTGACAATGACGCTGGCGGAAATTTTTGCTTGTGCACAAGTTGTTAGCGCAGTTTTGCAGCCGCGCTGGCAGGCGGCCTGTCGTCACACTGTCAAAAAAGCGTCATCGACCGAGTCACGCAGCCGGTGGAAATCATGGTGCGGATTCGCTCCCGCATTGGCGTCATCCGCCTGTCGTATTTCCACCGGACAGAGGGTAGCGGGCCAGGATCTGGAAGCGGGAAGTCGGGCCGTTTTGTCGCAGGATCGAAATCGCGTCGATGCGATGATCCTCGTCCGCAATTGGCGCATAGGCACGGGCCAGTTCGGCAAGAAGCATGTCCCGCTCCGTCTCGCGCAACATATGCGACAGCGTCATGTGAAAGCGGAATTCGTCGAACACATAGGGATACCCGAAGCGTTCAAGGTAAGCCCGTTGACGCGACGTGAGATGTTCCTTGTTGCGACGGGCAAAATCGCTTTCACTCAGTGGCGCGCGCAGAGGGTTGAAATGCTCGACGCAACGCGCAGCAAAATCCGTCAGCTGCGGATCTGGGGAGCCCGGCACGAGGGCAATGAAACCGGACAAGGTTGCCAGGTCCAGCCGGCCAAGCGAAACAGGTTTCGTCCGGGAGCAGAATGCCCTGGCGCATTCGTGCAATTGCGCCTCGTTGCCTTCTCTCAGGGTGAACGGGGCGACCAGCGTCGCGTGAAAGCCATAGCGCCGCGGCGCCTCAGTTGCGGCGAATAACTGGGCGGACGGTACTGTTTTCAATTCCGGTTGCGCGAGATCATGACCGGTCGCGGAATCATATCCGATCACCCGCGCGCCGAACCGGGCCAGCGCCGACGACGGCTCAGGTGTGAAATAGATTGCGTAGCGCAAAGGTGTCGATTGGCTCATGATCCTTCATGCGCGGAATATGCGGGCAGGCGGCTCCCGATCGCATCGCACAGCTTTCGCGCCCCCTCATCGATCGTCCCTGTATTCTCGATCACGAGGTCGACATCAATAGCGCGATCGATGATGGCGGAGCGCGCGATGCGATCCGAGAGGTTGCCATCGCTATCGCGCCCGCGCTGGCGCAAGCGCGCCGCCAGCACATCCTGCGGCGCAGTGATGCTGACAACCAGCACCCGCGCATAACGTGCCCGCAGGTCGGCGATCACCGTCCGCGATACATTGCAGACGACGCAGCGTCCGGCGCCGATATCGGCATCGATCGATACCGGGATCCCGTAGCGCAGGCCGTGGGCGCGCCATGACACGGCAAATCCGCCGCAAGCCAGCAGACGATCGAATTCCTCATCCGTGGCGGTCGCGTGCTCCTCGGCGGCATCACTCATCCGCGTAATCGTCCGATTCGGGAAGGCAACCTGCGCGTTGCCGTGCAGCAGGGCGCGGGCATGTCGCAGCAACGAATCCTTCCCGGCCCCGCTCGGACCGCAGACCGCGACGAAGCAACCCGGCCCGATCCTTTCCAAAGCCCCCTCGCGTTCGCAGGCCTGCCCGGTCATGCGACCCGCTCGCCGGCACGCCACACAGCACGCACGGCCGGCACGTCCTGCGCGACATGAACGCGGATGATGTCGGCGCGTTTGCCGGGCGCTATTTCGCCGCGATCCTCGAAGCCTACGGCCCTGGCAGGCGTTGTCGTAACGGTGCGGATGGCGCTCGGGAGATCCATTTCGGGAATGAGGTTCGGGATCGCAATGGCGGCGGCCAGCAGGCTCGAAGGCACATAATCGGACGACAGGATATCCAGAAGTCCGCTACGCGCCAGATCCGCAGTCGCGATATTTCCCGAAATGCGACCCCCCGCGCACGAGATTGGGCGCGCCCATCATGACGTGGATGCCGGCTTTATGCAGCGCCTCGGCCGCCTCGATCGTGGTCGGAAACTCGGCGATGGAGACGCCGTCGCCGATCGCCTGCTCGACATGATCGAGAGTGGTATCGTCATGGCTGGCAAGCGGCGTGCCGTGCTTCTGCGCCATCGCTACGAGCGAGCGGTGATTGTTCCGTCCGTATTCTTCCTGATGGGCGATCCGGGTCGCAAACATGCGGTCGAGATCGCTCTCGCTCATCCCCGCATTCTTTCCGCGGTAATAAGTGCGAAGCTTGTCCTCGTCGCGAAACTGGCGCTGTCCCGGCGTGTGATCCATGAGCGATGCCAGCCGCACGTCCGGCCGCGAGAACAGCCCGGCGGCCTCGTTGACGACGCCCGGCATGGGTACTTCGCAGCGCAGATGCAGGTAATGATCGGCGCGCAGAAGCTTCGCATCCCGCGCGGCAGAGATGGCGGTCGCAAGCTTCATGGCTTCGCCATCCTGATCGTCGCTGGAATCCTCGCGCCAGACCCGCAGCGAATCCAGAACCGTGGTGATCCCGCTGGTCGCAAGCTGTCCGTCATAGGACACCACGGCCGATAGCGGATTCCAGTACACTTTCGGGCGTGGCAGATAATGCGCTTCCAGGTGATCGGTATGCAGTTCGACCAGCCCCGGCATGATCAGATCGCCACCCATGTCTTCGCCGCGTTCGGACGGATTGCCTTCACCGAAAGAGTGGATCGTTTCTCCCTCGATCGCCAGCCATCCATTCTCGATGACATGGCCGGCGAGCACGATGCGGGCGTTGGTCAGAATGCGGACGAGCGGGCTGTCGGTCATGGTCAGGCTGCCTTCGAGAATGTCTTGATATCGACAATGGTGTCGGCGATGGCCGAACGCACGTCGTCGTCATGCACGATGGCGACGATGCCGGTTCCGGATCGCTTTTTCTCGCAAATCAGATCGACCACCACGGCGCGGTTCACCGAATCGAGCGATGCGGTGGGCTCGTCCAGCAGAAGCAGAGGGCGTTCGGGCAGAAAGCCGCGCGCAATATTGACGCGCTGCTGTTCTCCACCGGAAAATGTCGCGGGCGGAAGCGACCACAGGCGCTCGGGAAGGTTAAGCCGTGCGAGCGCCGCGCAGGCCGCCGCCCGCGCTTCGTCCGGCGCGATGCCATCCGCCTCCAGCGGTGCGGCAACGATATCGACCGCCGGGATACGCGGGACCGCGCGCAGGAATTGCGACACATAGCCTATCGCACGGCGGCGCAACGCCAGAATATCCCGCGGCGGCGCAGCGGCCAATTCCACGGCGCTGCCCTCATGCATAAGCCTGATCGATCCGGCGTCGCAACGATAGCTTCCGAATATCATCTTCAGGATCGACGACTTTCCCGCACCGGACGGACCGGCCAGCACCACGCATTCGCCCGGATGCACCGTAAACCCGACGCGTCTCACGACAGGAAGCTGGATACCGCCCTGCAGATGCATGGTGAAGGTCTTCGATACGTCGGACAATTGCAGAATTCGGGTCTTGTCGCTCTCACGCCGGCAATAT
>JAEVZN010000460.1 GCA_023392205.1 Pseudomonadota bacterium | reverse complement strand
CGTGTCGGCTGCGGGTCTTGCGACCGTCAACGTCAATATCGAGGGGCCGGGCGGTTTCGAACTCGCGCGCAGCTATCCCTTGAATGTGCGTCCGGCGACGCAGGTACTGGCGCGCCGCCCGGTCCGGCAGATCGCGCGCGGTGAGAGCATCACATTGTCGGCCGATGTCTTTGCCGATCTCGTTCCGGGCACCGGCAATGTCGCCGTTTCGGTCGGACCTTCGACAGCACTCGACGCGGCGGCGATCCTGAAGGCGCTCGACCGCTATCCATTCGGCTGTTCCGAACAGATCGCGAGCCGCGCCCTGCCGCTGCTCTATGTCAACGATCTCGCCGCATCGGCCCAGCTTGCGCTCGATACCGATGCCGACAAGCGCATCCGCGATGCCATCGACCGCCTGCTGGCGCGGCAGGGCTCGAATGGCGCGTTCGGCCTGTGGTCGGTCGGGGGAGACGATCCGTGGCTCGATGCCTATGTCACGGACTTCCTGACGCGCGCGCGCGAGCGCGGCTTCGCCGTACCCGAGGCGGCCTTCCGGCTCGCGCTCGACCGGCTGCGCAACACGATTGCCGTCTCGCCTGAGCCAGCAAGGGGCAGCGGGCGCGCTTTGGCCTATGCGCTCTATGTGTTGGCGCGCAATGGCGCCGCGCCGGTGGGCGATCTGCGCTATATCGCCGACACCAAGCTCGACGCCATTACCTCGCCGATCGGCAAGGCACAGATCGCGGCAGCGCTTGGGCTGCTTGGCGATCGCAACCGGGCTGAGCGTGTCTATCAGGCGGCCCTCGATTCCATCGCACCAGAGCCGAAGCTCGAATTCGGCCGCGCCGATTACGGTTCGGTTCTGCGAGACGCGGCGGCTTTCGTGACACTCGCCTCGGAAAGCAATGCGCCGCGCAAGACCGTCGCCGGGGGCGTCTCGCGGATCGAGGCCGCGCGCGGATTGTCGGTCAACACCTCGACGCAGGAGAATGCCTGGCTCGTTCTCGCTGCTCGCGCGATTTCGCGCGATGCGGCCGGACTGGCACTTACGGTCAACGGCGAGCCGCGCAAGGGCGCTCTTTATCGCAACGAGACGCCGGATGCGTTGCAGGCCAATCCGCTGCGGATCGACAATCGCGGCGAGGAGACGGTTCAGGCGGTGGTGACGGTGAGCGGCGCGCCGCTGGTCCCCGAACCTGCGGCGGAACGCGGTTTCAAGATCGAGCGCAATTACTTCACGCTCGACGGGGAGCCTGCGGAAATTGCGACCGCAAAGCAGAACGATCGCTTCGCCGTGGTGCTGAAGATCACCGAAGCACAGCCGCAATTCGGCCGTGTGCTGGTCGCGGATTATCTGCCCGCCGGCTTCGAGATCGACAATCCGCGGCTGGTGTCGTCCGGCAATACCGGCAAGCTCGGCTGGATCACACTGGCGCGTGAGCCCGAGCATGCCGAGTTCCGGGATGACCGCTTTACCGCGGCCTTCAATCGGAAAAAGGAGGACCCGGCAATCTTCACGGTTGCTTATGTGGTGCGGGCGGTGGCGCCCGGCCGCTACGTGCATCCGCAGGCCTATGTGGAGGATATGTATCGCCCGGATCGCTTCGGCCGCACCGAATCCGGCACGCTGGAGGTGCAGCCGCGGTGAAACGCCTCGCGCTCATACTCGGCGCGGTTACAGCGGGTTTGAGTGTCGCTGCGTTTGTGGCGCTTACGGCATGGGTGCGGTCGCTGCCGCCTTTGCCCGCAGCGGATGCGCTGACCTATTCGACCGAGGTGGTGGATCGCAACGGGCATCTGCTGCGTCCCTATGCACTGCCGGAGGGGCGTTGGCGGTTGCGCGCCAGCCTAGACGATGTCGATCCCCGCTTCCTTGCGATGCTGATCGCCTATGAAGACAAGCGGTTCCATTCGCATCGGGGCGTCGATCCACTCGCCCTGTTGCGTGCGGCCTGGCAATGGGTTGCGCATGGCGGGATCGTCTCGGGCGGCTCCACGCTGACCATGCAGGTGGCAAGGCTCCTCGAACCGCGCAGCGAACGCAACATTCTTGCCAAGCTCCGGCAGATGGCGCGGGCGTTCGAACTCGAACGGCGCTACAGCAAGGACGAGATCCTGTCGCTCTATCTGTCGCTGGCGCCTTATGGCGGCAATCTCGAAGGGATCCGTTCGGCATCGCTCGCCTATTTCGGCAAGGAGCCGCAGCGGCTGTCGCGCGGGGAGGCGGCCCTGCTGGTGGCGCTTCCGCAATCGCCGGAAGCACGGCGGCCGGATCGCGCGTCTGCGCGCGCGCGCAACGCCCGTGACCGGGTGCTCGACCGGGTCGGATCTCCGATCGGCATCCCGCAAGACGAGGTCGCGGCGGCGAAATGGGAGCCCGTGCCGAACCGCCGGCGCGCTATGCCAGCCCTTGCTCCGCATGCGGCCGATCAGGCTTTGGCTGCGGCACCGTTGCATCAACGGCACGACCTCACCATCGACGGCCGCCTTCAGCGCGTGCTGGAGCAACTCGCCGCCGAGCGCGTCACGGCATTCGGGCCGGAGGCATCACTCGCCATCATCGTGGTCGACCATGCCAGCGGTGAGATCCGCGCGCGCGTCGCGTCGGCCGGGTATTTCGATAAAGCCCGCGCCGGGCAGGTCGATGTGACACAGGCGCTGCGGTCGCCAGGTTCGGCACTGAAGCCCTTCATTTATGGCCTGGGTTTCGAAGACGGGCTCGTACATCCGGACACGCTGATCGACGACCGACCGATCCGCTTCGGGAATTACGCACCTGAGAATTTCGACCTGACCTTTCAGGGCGTGGTGCCGGTGCGCCGCGCGCTGCAATTGTCGCTCAATGTGCCGGCCGTCGCGCTTCTGGGCCGGGTCGGTGCCGCGCGACTGACCGCGCGGCTCTCGCAGGCCGGCGGCGCCATGGTGTTTCCGCAAGGCGAGGTGCCGGGGCTCGCCATGGGGCTTGGCGGCGTCGGCGTATCGCTCGCTGATCTCACCATGCTCTACACCGGTCTCGCCCGCCTCGGATCGACCATCCCGCTGGTCGAGCGCAAGGACGATGCGGCGCTCGCGCGCCCGCCTCGGCGGCTACTCGATCCGGTCGCCGCTTGGTATGTGGGACAGGCGCTGCTCGGTACGCCGCCGCCCGACAATGCCGCGCGCAACCGGGTCGCCTTCAAGACCGGCACGTCTTATGGCTATCGCGATGCCTGGGCGGTGGGTTTCGACGGACGTCTGACCATCGGCGTCTGGGTCGGACGGCCTGACGGGTCGCCGGTCCCCGGGATACTGGGACGCACGGCTGCAGCGCCGATCTTGTTCGATGCCTTTGCCCGGACCGGTGAACTGCCCGCGCCGCTGCCCGCGCGCCCGCAAGGAGCAATCGTCGAGGCCAATGCGCGGCTGCCATTGCCATTGCGGAGGTTCAGCCCGGATGCGCTGGTCGGCGACAGGGGCGAGCGAATGCGTATCGTGTTTCCGCCGCAGGGCGCGCAGCTCGAATGGCTTGCGGGGCAGGGATCTGCGGAAAAGATCGCCCTCAAGGTTGCCGGTGGCGTGTCCCCGCTCACGGTGCTGGTCAACGGTGTCCCGCAGACGCCGCGCAATGGCCGCACCTTCCTGGTCGCGCCCTCCGGACCGGGATTCGTCCGGCTGACCGTCGTTGACGCAAAAGGCACAGCCGACAGCGTGATGGTGCGTCTGCAATAAGCACGGCTTCCCGCCCGTTGTGAACTTCTCTAAGGTCCGGCCGAATTTTCAAGTCACGGCCTGCATGACCAGCGTTATCGATACAACCGACCCGAAAGAGGCGTGGCGCAAAGGACTGAGCGGGCTCCTCGATTTTGCCTGTGCGACGCATGCGCGAGCGATCGCCTGCCTGATCGTTCTCTCGATCGTCGCCTTCCTGCCCGGTTTCGCCAAGATGCCGGTGATGGACCGCGACGAGGCCCGTTACGCACAGGCCACCAAGCAGATGCTGGCCACCGGCGATTTCGTCGATATCCGCTTCCAGAATGAGGTTCGGTACAAGAAGCCGGTCGGCATCTACTGGATGCAGGCGATTTCGGTGTCCGCCTACAAGGCGCTCGGACGCCGCAATGTGGAGACGCGGATTTCCGCCTACCGCATGCCCTCGCTGATCGGCGCCATCGGTGCGGTCCTGCTGACCTATTGGGCGGCGCTGGCCTTTATCAGCCGCCGCGCGGCCATGCTCGCTGCGGTGATGATGGCGGCGTCGATCCTGCTGGGCGCCGAGGCGCGGCTCGCCAAGACCGATGCGATGCTGCTCGCGACGTGTATCGCCGCCATGGGGGTGATGGCGCGGGTCTATCTTGGGCGCACCGAGGGCTGGCCGGGGTGGCATGGGCGGTTCCTGATGCCGCTGGTCTTCTGGGGCGCTCTGGGTTTGGGGGTTCTCATCAAGGGACCGCTGATCCTCCTTTTCGTCGGATTGCCGGCGCTGACATTGTCGATCCTCGATCGCTCGGTGCGCTGGATGGCCGGCCTGAAGCCGCTGATCGGCATCGCGATCTTTCTTGCGATCGTGCTGCCCTGGTTCGTTGCGATCTGGGGCCGCTCCGGCGCAGCCTTCTTCGCGCAATCGGCCGGTGACGACCTGCTGTCGAAAATCTTCAGTGGACAGGAATCGCATGGCGCGCCGCCCGGCTATTACTTCATCCTGTTCTTTCTCACATTCTGGCCTGCGGCATTGCTGGCCGGGCTTGCCACGCCGGCCGTATGGCGCGCGCGCCGGGAGCCGCCGATTAAGTTTCTGCTCGCCTGGATCGTGCCGGCGTGGATCGTCTTCGAACTGGTGATGACCAAGCTGCCGCATTATGTGCTGCCGCTTTATCCCGCCATCGCGATTCTGCTGGCCGGCTGCATCGATACCAAAAGGCTCGGCACCACCCGCTGGATGGAATGGGGCACCTTCTGGTGGTTCGCCGTTCCCGCATTCGCAATGATTGCCGCGCTGACGCTGTCGCTGGGCTATGAGGCCGACTTTGCATGGCGCGCCTGGCCGTTCATGACCGCGGCGATCATTTTCGGATTTCGCGCCTGGTGGCTGTACGATGTCGACGGGGCGGAGCGCGCCATCCTGCGTTCGAGCGCTGCGTCGATCCTGCTTGCGGCCGCGATGTATTGGAGTGTGATTCCGGGCCTGGTCTCGCTGTTCCCGAGCCATGCCGTGTCGCATGCAGTGCGGTCGACCGATTGCGTCGCTTACCAGGTGGCCAGTGTCAGTTTCCGCGAACCAAGTCTCGTGTTCCTGGTCGGAACCGATACGAGATTTGTCGATGCCGTCGGCGCCGCGGATTTTCTCGCGGCCAGTCCCTGCCGGTTTGCGGTGGTCGATACGGCGCAGGATCGGACCTTCGCACGCCGCGCCGAGATCATCGGATTGCGCTATCGCAGAATCGCGGAATTCAAAGGGATGTCGCTTGGCTCCGGATCGCGCGTGTCATTTGCGGTTTATTCTTCCAGGTAAACGCATCCGCGCGGCGCAGACGCGTAAAGAAACAGTCATTCATGCGTCATTGATCGATGGTGATTCAGCTCCGGGAAACTGGAGCATCGTGTGCCGCAATCTGTCGTCCGACCTTACGGCCTGTTTGCGGCCCTGAAACGTTCGCGCTGGCGCGCGCCCGGGACCGGACCTTCCTTGCCAACGCTGGACGTCGCGTTGTTCGCGCTTGCGGTCTTTCTGGCGTTGGTGCTGTTCGGGAAATTCTTTATCGATCCTTTGCTGGTCGCACATCCGCGCCAATGGCCGCAGCCGTTCGCGCAGTTCCTCGGCGCGTTGACTGCATTCGGCAAGTCGGACTGGACCTTGCTTCCGCTCGCCGCCCTGTTGCTTGGCGCTATCGCGGCCGGCACATGCGCCGCAACGCGGGCGGACAAGCTGATTTTCACCAGCGCCGGTTTGCGCGTCTTCTTTCTTATTGCTGCGATCGGGTTGCCGGGTCTGATTGCCAGTATTCTCAAGCCGCTGGCTGGGCGAGTGCGTCCGTTCGTGCGCGGCGAGATCGACCCTTTCGTCTATGAGCCCTTGGCCTATTTCCGAGAACTGGAGTTAGGCAGCATGCCGTTCCCGGAATATTTCTACGGCAGCATGCCGTCCGGCCACGCGGCCAATGTCGTGGCCGCAGCCATAGCCTTCGGCGCGTTGTGGCCGATGTTTCGTCCCTGGCTGTGGGCCTTTGCCGTCGTGATCATGGCAACGCGTTTGGGTATCGGCGTGCATCATTTCACGTGCTTGCAGGTGCGGCCATCGGCGCGCTGGGCGCGCTCGGGACCCGCAATCTTTTCGCGCTGCGCCGCTGCGCTTTTGCTGTGGATAAGTCCGGGGCAGTGAGGGCGATGCCGGGACCGGGACGGCGGCGCTTGTCCGGCGCGCTCCTGCGCCTGTTTCGAACGAAGATCAAGCAATCCGTCAGTGATCCTGCCTTCGCCGGGCGCGCCGGAGATGCCATGGAGAGCCGCCCGTGAGCGGAGTTCTGCGTCTGCGCCCCGCAGAGAGCATCGAATTGTCGGTGGTTGTACCGGTCCGAAACGAGGCGGAAAACATCGCAGACCTGACGGTCGAGATCGTTGCGGCCTTGCGCGGCCGGATCGCCTTCGAACTTGTCTATGTGGATGACGGGTCGACCGATACCACGCGTGAAGTCCTGCGCGGCCTGATGCGATCGGTGCCCGAATTGCGGACGCTCGATCACGATGTGCCGGCCGGGCAATCCATCGCCGTGCATAGCGGCGTGGATGCCGCACGCGGCGACCTGATCGTGACCCTCGATGGAGACGGGCAGAACGACCCACGCTTCATCATGGAGATGGTAAGCGCGCTCAGAGCGGGAATGCCGCCGGTCGGACTGGTGGCGGGACAGCGGGTGGGGCGCAAGGCGTCCAGGTTCAAGCGGCTTCAGTCGAGGATCGCCAACGGCGTACGTGGCGCAATCCTGCGCGACGGCACGCGCGACACCGGATGCGGGCTGAAAGCGTTTCCACGCGATGTGTATCTCCAATTGCCGGTCTTCGACGCCATGCACCGGTTTCTGCCCGCGCTGATGCGGCGCGAGGGCTACGCGGTCGCCTATGTCGATGTCGTGGACCGCGAGCGGCGGCGCGGCGTCTCGAAATACGGAATGTGGAACAGGCTGTGGGTCGGAATTCTCGACCTGATCGGTGTCTGGTGGCTGATCCGCCGGCGAAGGGTCAGGCCGATGGTAGAGGAGCTTTCTGACGATGCTGGTCGATCTGTCGCGGATGATCGGGACCTATTTCCAGGACGTGTTCGTCAATTCTCTTGATTGGTGGGTGCTGGTCGGATTCGTCGCGCAGTTCTTCTTCACTGCACGCTTCGCCGTACAATGGCTCGCGTCGGAGCGCGCGGGGCGCAGCGTGGTGCCGGTCGCGTTCTGGTTTCTGTCGATGGCCGGCGGAACGATGCTTCTGATCTATGCGTTGCATCGCAGGGATCCGGTCTTCATTGCCGGGCAAACGCTTGGTCTTTTCGTGTATGTGCGTAACCTGCAGCTTATCCTGCGTGGAATGCGCGCGGCTCCGGCGGCAGCCCAGGCGCCGCTCTGACCTTATCCACATCGCAATGATGCGCGAGATCTTATCGCGCAGACTCCATAAAAATGTCACCGCCGCGTTATTCGGAAAAACTAGCGTCCTGCCGGGTAGCGGGGCGTCGGGAATGACGAGAGAGAAATCAGTCCTTTATCTGATATTGTTCGCGGGGGCGATGACGGGTCTTGTTTTTGGAGCCGCACCCGATCTCGATCTGGACATTTCCAGAATCGCCTTCTATCCCGGCACGACCGAAGCAAACACATCGTCTTCAGCGGCTTTGCTCGCCTTACTGCGAGACATCCACATCAAGTTTTTCGCCTTTATCGTGATGGCGTCGGCAGGCGTGCTGTTGCTCCGTCTCGCTTATGCCCGGTCATGGGTGCCGATCCCGGTACGTGCGGCGTGGTTTGTGCTGCTGGTGTTTGCGATCGGACCGGGGCTTATTGCCAATGCGGTGTTCAAGGAAAACTGGTCGCGACCGCGCCCTGCGCATGTCGAGGAATTTGGCGGTCCGCACAGCTTCAAGGCGTGGTGGGATCCATCGGGCGCCTGCGAGCGCAATTGCTCGTTCGTGTCCGGTGAGGCGGCGGCGGGCTTTGCGGTTCTGGCATTTGCGGCTCTGGCACCGGCCACATTCAGATTGCGGGCGATCGGTCTGGCGCTCGCCTATGGCGCATTCGTCGGTGGCCTGCGGATCGTCGCGGGCGGCCATTTCATGTCGGATGTGATCTTCGCCGGCATCCTGACGGCGCTGACGGTCTGGGTTTTGCACGGCATGATTTATCGCTGGCCGGCGACACGGGTGACCGAAGAACAGGCGCTGGCGCGCATCGATGCGTTTGGCCGCGTTGTAGGTGCTCTGGCCATCGTCCCGATCCGCAGAGCTTTCGTGGGCCTGCGCGTGCTTCGCGCCAATTTGCGTACGCATTGGACAGCCGCACGCAGCGGTCTTGCGCGGCAACGGACGCAGGCGTCGCGCGGCTGAAGCTCTCTTCTCATCAGTCCTGCGCTTTTGCCATCGCTGCAAATCCGCGCTCCAGATCGGCGACGAGATCGCCGACATCCTCAAGCCCGACATGAAACCGCAAGGTGGGTCCGCCGGGATTGAACTGCGTTGCCGTGCGATAGGCCGTGCAATCGAACAGGATCACCAGGCTTTCATAGCCGCCCCATGAGAAGCCCATCCCGAACAGCGTCAGCGCATCGCAGAAGGCATGCACGGCCTTTTCGGAAGCGGGCTTCAGCACGATGCTGAAGAGCCCAGAGGCGCCGCTGAAATCCCGTTGCCAGATGGCATGGCCGGGATGCGAGGGCAGGGCCGGATGCAGGACCGACAGGACTTCCGGACGCTGCTCGAACCAGCGCGCAACCTTCAGCGCGGATTCCTGATGCCGTTCGAGCCGCACCGACAATGTACGCAGGCCGCGCAAGGCGAGATAGATATCGTCCGGTCCAGCGCAGAGCCCGTAAGTGGCGACGGTGTCCTTGAGTTGCGGCCAGGTCTTCTCATTGGCCGAGATCGTGCCGAACATGATGTCGGAATGCCCGCCGATATATTTTGTCCCCGCCTGGATCGAGAGATCGACGCCGCGGTCGAAGGCGGGAAAGTAGAGAGGTGTGGCCCAGGTATTATCCATCATCACGATGGCATCCCGGGCATGGGCGACCTTGGCGATCGCGGGAATATCCTGCATCTCGAAGGTCTGCGACCCCGGCGCCTCGACAAATACCGCTCGCGTATTGGGCTTGAACAGCGCGCCGATATTGCCGCCGATCAGGGGATCGTAATAGGTGGTCTCCACGCCATAGCGCTTCAGGATCGTATCGGCGAAGGACCGGGTCGGGCGATACACGCTGTCGGTGATCAGGAGATGGTCCCCGGCGGACAGCATGGCCAGCAGGGCCGTGGACACGGCCGCGGCGCCCGAAGGCAAAAGCGACACCCCGGCGCAGCGGGGACCCTCCAGCGCGCGGAGTGCATCTTCCAGCGCCTCGGAGGTCGGCGTCCCGCGGCGTCCATATTGATAGCGGGAGCGGTGCGCCACGAGATCGGCCGCATTCGGGTAAAGAACCGTGGAGGCATGATAGACGGGCGGGTTGACGAAACCGTGATACTCGGTGGCATCGCGTCCGGCAGTGACCAGCAGGGTCTGCGGCTTCTGGTCGCCTTGTCGCATCTTGCTCATTCGGGCGCATCTCCGTAAGCGGGAATCGGGCTTCAGCCTGTCAAGCCCTTGACCCGTCTCTGCAATCGTTCTGAGATGACGTCAATTGCGAGACGCGGCTGTCCCGTTTAGGGTAGCAAAGTTTCTTTGTGTGGCGCGGGCGGGCAGCCCGGCGCCGGACATCGCCGGATCAGCTGTTTCGATACCTCTCTCAGACCGTTTTTGGGGACAACACGAACATGAAGCGCGTCATCTTTTCCTTTGCTCTTGCTGCATGTGTCGGCTTTGCGGGGCATGCTGCCCACGGCCAGACCCTCAAGACCGTCCAGCAGCGGGGAGTGCTGAATTGCGGCGCCAACGGCAATCTGGCGGGCTTCGGATTGCCTGACGCTCAGGGCAACTGGACCGGCTTCGACGTCGAATATTGCCGCGCCATTGCGGCGGCGATTTTCAACGATCCGAGCAAGGTGCGGTTCACGCCGCTCACCGCGAAGGATCGATTTACCGCCCTGCAATCGGGCGAAGTCGATGTGCTGGTTCGCAATACCACCTGGACCTCCTCGCGCGACACCACCAACGGGCTGAATTTCGCCGGCGTGAATTATTACGACGGGCAGGGCTTCATGGTGCGCAAAGGCCTGAAAGTGAATTCGGCGCTGGAGCTGAACGACGCCGCCGTATGCGTGCAACAGGGTACCACCACCGAACTGAACTTGGCCGACTTTTTCCGCACCAACAAGATGAAGCTGAAGACGGTCACGTTCGCCACCTCCGACGAGGCAGTGAAGGCTTATGACGCCGGCCGCTGCGATGCCTATACGACGGACGCCTCGGCGCTCTATGCCGAGCGCCTGCGCACCGTCAATCCCGACGATCACATCGTCCTTCCGGATATCATCTCCAAGG
>JAEVZN010000448.1 GCA_023392205.1 Pseudomonadota bacterium | reverse complement strand
CATACCTTTGTTCCACCTGCCCGCCGAGACTGTAGGTGGTGGCGGTCTGGATGAGTTGCGTTCCATAGCCGGTCCTGGATGGTTGCGAGACGGCGGGCCCGCCGCTCTCGCACCATCTCAGCCGGAGTTTGCTTTTGTCCTGTTCCACCTGCCAGCTGACATTCACCCGGCCGCCCGACACCGAGAAGGCACCGTATTTCGCGGCATTGGTCGCCAGTTCATGCAGCACCAGGCTGAGCGACATGATCGGGCGCTGACCGAGGGTGACGGCCGGGCCGGGCTCGATCACGACCGCCTCGGGACTGGCCGTATAGGGTGCCAGGATCCGCATGATCAGACCCTCCAGGCCGGTCTCGTCGTCTTGGGAGAAAGCCAGATTCTGTGCGTCGGCCAGCGCACTGAAGCGGCCGAGAAAGTCATCGCGAAATTCTTCCGCCGAGCGGCCCTTTGTGGTCATCTGCCGCGCGATCGACTGCGCGACGCCGAGCAGGTTTTTCATCCGATGCCGCAATTCGCCCAGCAGCATGTCTTTCGCGGCATCTCCGCGATTGCGCTCGGTCACATCCACGATGGAGAGCAGCATCGTATGACTGCCGCCGTCCGGATGGTGCAGCCTGCGCGCCGTCAGCAGCATCGTTCTCTGGCCGAGATCGGGAAATTTGTGCTGCACCTCGTAATCGACAACGGCCGCGGATTTCGGGATCACATCAACAAGCAGCCGGCGCAGCTCCGGGATATCCCATTGGCCGTTGCCAAGCTCATAGAGCGGGCGGCCGATGGTCTCGTAGCGATCGACCTTGAAGGTCTCGAAGAAGGACCGGCTGGCATTCTGGACGCAGAGATTTCCGTCCAGCACGAGCAGCGGATCTG
This sequence comes from Pseudomonadota bacterium, assembly GCA_023392205.1. Lineage (GTDB taxonomy): Bacteria > Pseudomonadota > Alphaproteobacteria > Rhizobiales > Xanthobacteraceae > Pseudorhodoplanes. Next base: position 3,982 of record JAEVZN010000448.1, on the reverse strand, counting down.
CAATCGTATCGACGATGCCCTGGGCCTGAACATGACCGGTGCGCAGCAGTCGATAGAGGTCTTCCATATTCACAAACGCACTCCGCAACACATCTGAAGCAACATACCCGAAGCAAGAGCCGAGCGGCAAAAAGGTAGGTCAGTCTCCAGCACTCATGTTTGCGCTATGCCAAAGCCGCAACGATCGCACACGTAAATTGCGCGCGGCTCAGCAATGCAGCAAAAGATACCTCTCTATACCGCGAATCCCCGGCGTCCCGATATGGAATAAGACAGGTGAGCGGGCATGTTCCATCCCGCGATCCAGACCGCACCGCGCGTTTCACATCCGTTTCGTGCAGAATGGGCTCGCGCTGGTGCGGACGGCGGGACTCGAACCCGCAAGCCCTTACGGGCGAGAGATTTTAAGTCTCTTGTGTATACCGTTCCACCACGTCCGCTACGCGCTGGTCCGGGCATCCTGAGACAAGGCTCCCGGAACTGGCGCGCCGCACCATGGCCGAGCGCACGCCGCCCCGCAAGGTCAACCGCCGGCCGGTTCAACCGCCCCCCTGGATCGGCGGCACGAAGGCGAGGCCCGTATCCCAGGGAAAGAAGATCCAGGTGTCTTGCGACACCTCGGTGATGTAGGTGTCGACCAGCGGGCGGCCCATCGGCTTTGCGTAGACGGTGGCGAAATGCGCCTGCGGGATGAGTTCGCGCACCACGCGCGCGGTCTTTCCGGTATCGACCAGATCGTCGACGATCAGCACACCCTTGCCGCCGGCATGGCCGTTGCTGGTGATGGTGTCGGAAATGCCCTTGAGCACCCGCAATTCGCCCTGCCGCCCGATGCCGGTATAGCTCTCCACGCAGACGGTCTCGATCAGCCGCACATTCAGTTCGCGCGCCACGATGGCCGCCGGAACGAGGCCGCCCCGTGTCACGCAGACGATGGCGCCGAACGGTCCGGCCGCTGCCAGCCGCCACGCCAGCGCGCGCGCATCGCGGTGGAACTGATCCCAGGACACCGGGAAATGCTTCTGGCTCTGGGCTTCGGCCATGATCGGACGGTCTCCCGGTCGCAAGGTTCTTGTTGTGGCGGCACCATTCAGGCGCGGAGCGCGCCTGCCAATCGCCGCGCTCTGCCATCCACAGGAAAATGACCGGGCATCCGGCGGGCCATCAGCCGCGCGCGATAACGAAATCGAAGCGCAGACCGGCCCCTGTCAGCGGCCGCACCAGCAAGGCCGGATCGAACAGGCGGTCGCGCCGGTTGCCGGGCTCATCGGGGAAATAGAGCTGCGTGGTCAGGACGGGGCCGTTCGCCGCCTGCACCTTCACATGGAAATGCGGCGTGCGGCCGCTATAGCGCGCGGGCCGGATGGTGGTGAAGCTGTAGCGTCCCTGCGCATCGGTGAATTGATGCCCGCGGCCGCGGAATCCGCGATTGTCGTAGGCGCCTGCGGCATCGGCATGCCAGAGATCGACCAGCGCATTGGCGACCGGGCGGCAATCGGTCGTCAGCACAAAGCCGGTCAGGCGCACGGCCGTACCTGTGAGACCGCCCTCGCGCAGGTCCGCAAGACGCGGCGAGCGTGGCTTGAAATATGGCCCCTCGGTCTGTGACGCGGTCGGACGCACGTCGCCGGTGCAATCCGGGGTGAGCGGCAAGGTCTGTCCGCGCGCCAGACGCGGCAGCGCCAGCCCCGCAAATGCGCCAGCGGTAAGCGTCAGAAGCCGCCGTCGCGGCATGGCATGTCCCATGTCAGCCTCCCTGTCGGATCAGACCGCGCCCGGCCGGATGCGGCCGATGACGGTCAGCGCGCGGGTCCGGTCCGGCTTTCGCTCCACCAGCACGATCTCGCCCTGCGAGGGCATCACGCCGGTCAGCAACTGGATATTGTCACCATGCGTGACGACGACGAGGAGATCCGCGCCATCCCACGCCGCCAGCGCGGCATTCGCATCCCGGCTTAACCGGTCCCGCTGATCGAAAAGAACATAGGCATTGTTGAAGGCCGCAATCTGTTCGACCGGCCCGATCGCCATCAATTCGGCGGTCTCGTACGCACGGCACCATTGCGACGCCATGACCTTGCCGACCCGGACCGCCTGCGCGCGGAAGGCTTCACCAAGCGCACGCGCCTGCTTTCGCCCGCGCTCACTCAGGTTGCGTTGCGTCTTGCAATCGTCGAGCCGCCAGCCTTGCGGATCGCCGGCGCCCGGCGCATCCGCATGGCGAATAAGCGCGATCACACCGGGCTGCTTCATCGCAGCCCACGTGCTCTCATCCGCCCGCACGGAAACCGCAGACGCGAAAAAAGCGGCTGCGCCAAAAAGCGCCGCGATCAGGGAACCGGCAGGCATGGACGCTTTGCGTGTCCTTTGCATGCCCCGTCATGTAGCGGTTGCGACGCTCAACACACAATCACGACGGCGTCAGCCGCGCCTTCACCTCGCGCAGCATCGCTTCGACATCCGCCTTCGCCGCCGCAAGCCTGTCCGCGGCGCGCGAGCGGATCACGACATTGGTGTTGGGTCCGAACTTGTCGTCGAAAAACGGATAGCTGCCGATCGACACGTCGGGATGCGCCTTCGCGATCTCGCCGAGTTCGGTGCCGATATCGCCCTCGCGGGTATCGGCGCGCACCGATTCCGACAGCATCTGCTGCCCGGTCCTCAGTTTCGGGCCGACCTCGTCGAGCATCGCCTGCATGATGCTCGGCACCCCGGCCATCACAATGACATTGCCGATCCAGAAGCCCGGCGCGAGCGACACCTTGTTGGTGACCAGTTCGGCCCCGTCCGGAATCCTGGTCATGCGCATCCGCGCCGCATTGAGTTCCGGCCCCTGGAACCGCTGCCGCAGAAGCGCGACCGCACGCGGATCGAAATCGATCGGCACGCCGAAGGCCTTGGCCACGGAATCGGCGGTGATGTCGTCATGCGTCGGACCGATCCCGCCGGTGGTGAACACGTAATCGTAGCGGTGCCGCAGCGCGTTCAAAGCCGCGACGATCTCGTCCTCGATATCCGGAACCACCCGCACCTCGCGCACGTCCACGCCGATGGCGGTCAGGTATTCGGCAATATAGCCGATATTCTTGTCCTTGGTCCGGCCGGACAGGATCTCGTCGCCGATCACCAGAATCGCGGCGGTCACGGCCTGTTCGTGTCCCGGCCCGGTCATGTAAGCGTCTCCCTTGTCGTCATCTTCGTAGCCCGCTCGCGCCTTCCGCTCAAGAATGCGGCGGAGAAAGCCTCGCAAATCCGGACAAAAGCCTGTTGGATAGGCAGCCGCTCCTGCATAAGGGCACTTCCCTGCCGCAGGAACTGGCGCGAAGCTTGCAGCATTTTGTGCTCCCGCGCGGATGGGAACTGGAGGGACATGCCGGCCGCCTTTGACGAGATGAACGGGACCGACGGCCTGTTGCGTCCCCCCTATCGGGAATTATCGGCGTGGCTTTCGGAAACGCGGCCCGATGTTCTGGATTATCGTCGCCGGGAAGCGGAATTGCTGTTCCGCCGGATCGGCATCACCTTCGCGGTCTATGGCGAGGCGGATTCGCAGGAGCGGCTGATCCCCTTCGACGTGATCCCGCGCATCATTTCGGGGGCGGAATGGCGGCTGCTGCAACGCGGCCTCGAACAGCGGGTCAAGGCAATCAACGCCTATATCCGCGACATTTACGGCAAGCGTGAATGCCTGCGCGCAAAGATCGTGCCCGAGGATCTCGTTTTCCAGAACCCGGTCTTCCGGCCGGAAATGAACGGCCAGAAAGTGCCGCACGATATCTACGTGCATGTCGCCGGGATCGACATCGTGCGCGTGGACGCCGACACCTTCTATGTACTGGAGGACAATGCCCGCACGCCGTCCGGCGTCTCCTATATGCTGGAAAACCGCGAGATCATGCTGCGGTTGTTTCCGGAATTGTTTTCACGACATCGCGTCGCGCCGGTCGACAATTATCCCGACGAATTGCTGGCGACCCTGCAA
>JAEVZN010000627.1 GCA_023392205.1 Pseudomonadota bacterium | reverse complement strand
GCCATCGGCCAGCTTTCGTTTTGAACGATTTCCCGACGCGAAGCGGTATCCACTGCGCACCAAAACACTTTAGGCTTCGCCGGATGATTCGCGAGCAAGAGCCGCCGCCGTGGATGATCTGAACAAGCCGCTGGGTCAGACGCAGCCCGCGCCCCGCAAATTGCCCGTCCTCACCCTAGCGACGCGCATTGTGGCGGGACTGCTCGGCGCTGTTCTGGCGGGCTTTGTGCTGTGGACGCTCGTGGTCCGCGATCCGCTGGGTGGCGAACCGATCGCCACAGCACCGGTGACGGCTCCCGTTGTCGTAGACAAGTCCGACGCTACGGAAAAGGCGGCTGCCGCGGCAGCACCTGTTGCGCCGGCCGCGGCGCCCGGCGGGCATACCGTCACCATCATCGACGGGTCGACCGGCAAACGTCAGGAAATCTCCATCGCCGGCCCGGCCGGCGGCAAGCCCAGCGTTGCCGATCCGCGGCTCCTTGAAGAGTCACGGCATGGGCCTATCCCTCGCATCGCGCCGGACGGAACCCGTCCCTCGGCACTTTACGCCCGCAAGGCCACAAGCGGACAGAGCAATCCGGACGGACCGCAGGTCGCCATCGTGATCGGCGGGCTTGGCGTCAGCGCCACCAGCACCGCGGATGCGCTGTCGCGGCTGCCGCCGGACGTGACGCTCGCTTTCACGCCCTATGGCGGCGACCTCGAGACACTTGTTGGCCGTGCGCGCGAACGCGGCCACGAGGTGCTGCTGCAGGTGCCGATGGAGCCGCACGATTACCCCGACAACGATCCGGGGCCGCAGACCCTTCTCACCTCGCTATCCGCCGACCAGAATGTCGACCGGCTGCATTGGTTGTTCAGCCGCATGCAGGGCTATGTGGGGATTACAAATTTCATGGGCGCGCGGTTTACCGCTTCCGACGCCGGTATGGCGCCGGTGCTGCGGGAAGTGGCGCGCCGCGGCATGATTTATGTGGATGACGGCACGTCGGCGCGCAGCCAGGCTGGACAGATCGCAGGTGCCAACAAGCTGCCCTATGCGAAAGCCGATGTGGTGATTGACGCAGTGCCGAGCGCAGGCGAGATCGACAATGCCTTGCGGCGGCTGGAAAACGTGGCGCGCGAGCGCGGCATGGCGGTTGGCTATTCCTCGGCATTGCCGGCCAGCATCGACCGCATTGCCCGCTGGACCAAGGCGGCGCAGGGGCGCGGCATTGTCATTGTTCCGGTCAGTACGATTGCCATCAAGGCGCGGTCGAGCTGAGCCATGTGAGGCTGGCGCGGCCCCTTGGCTGAGAGCTCATGCTTGAATATGACGGTCAAGCCCGGCACAAGCTGCACATGGACAAGGACACATTCGAACGCCTGCCCTATCGTGCCTGTGTCGGCATGATGGTGCTCAACCCTGCCGGCCGCGCCTTTATCGGCCGCCGGATCGAGGGCCCCGAACATGTCGACGAGACGCATGCCTGGCAGATGCCGCAGGGCGGCGTCGACGACGGCGAAGATCTTTACCGCGCGGCGCTCCGTGAACTGCACGAAGAGACCGGAATCACGTCAGTAGAGAAGATCGGCGAGATCGCGGACTGGCTGACCTACGACATCCCGCGCGAGATTGTCGGACAGGCCTGGAAGGGAAAGTATCGCGGCCAGAAGCAGAAATGGTTCGCCTTGCGGTTCACCGGCAACGAGAACGAGATCAACATCACCGAACCGCCAGGTGGACACGAACCGGAATTCATCGCGTGGCGCTGGGAGCCCGTTGCCAATCTTCCGGACCTCATCATCCCGTTCAAGCGCCCGGTCTATGAGGCGGTGGTGAAGGGATTCGCACATCTGGCAAAGTAGCCAATGATTGCCGCGAGCGCCGTTGAATTCGCCGCCTTGCAGCACTAGCTCTCCGGCCGCAGCAAAGGAGAGCAATATCGATGTTCGACGCCAAGCGGCTTCTCGATCAGTTCCTTTCGGCCTCCGGGCCGTCGCTCCCTGTTCCACCGCCGCAGCCGGACCAAGGTTCGAATGTGCCGCAGGCCGGGACGAGCGGCGATCTGGCAGGCGCGCTTGGTGCGCTGACCGGGCTTGGCGGCAGCAAGACGGGCGGCCTCGGTCAGGTTCTGGGCGGAAGTCTCGGCGGAGTGGGCGGCGGGGCGATGGCCGGTGGGCTCGCGGCATTGCTGATGGGCTCCAAGAAGGGCCGCAAACTTGCCGGATCGGCGGTCAAGCTCGGCGGCATGGCGCTGGTCGGTGCGCTCGCTTATCGCGCCTACAGCGACTGGCAGAGCGGCAAGACAGTGATGCCCTCCACAATCGCCGGGACTGCCGGGACGATTTCGCAGCCGCCTGCGGAAAGCCCGTTCAGTCCGGATCGCGATACCGAACAACAGGCGCTTGGACGGCAACTCCTACGTGCGATGATCGCCGCGGCCAAAGCCGACGGACATATCGACGCCACCGAACAAGCGGCGATTTTCGCGGAGATGGACAAGCTTCCCCTCGACGTCGACGACAAAGCTTTCGTCATGGACGAGTTGCGCAGACCACTTGACGTCGACGCCGTGGCAGGTGCAGCGCGCAAGCCGGAAGAAGCCGCCGCGATCTACACT
>JAEVZN010000398.1 GCA_023392205.1 Pseudomonadota bacterium | reverse complement strand
GCTCAGATAGCCGGGATGCCAGGTTTCCAGCGCCTTAAGGACGCGACCGTCTTCGGTAAGGCCGACATTGTTCGGGATCTGGGTGGAGTAGTCGACATTCATGTAGTTCATCGGACGCTCCTTTATTGTTTTCTAGCCGCTAGTCTCGACCCGTCATCCTGAGGTGGCCGCCGCAGGCGGCCCTCGAAGGATGGCGAGCAATGTTCGGGCCGTCGCCCTTCGAAGCTCACCGCTTGCGCGGCTCGCACATCAGGGTGACGGAGATCGCTCACACCCGCCGCGTATCGAAGACCGGCTTCTGGCCGGTCCCGTAGCGACGCAATGCACCCTCCTCGCCGACCGCATTCGGACGCTGGAAGATCCAGTTCTGCCAGGCGGTCAGCCGCGCGAAGATTTTCGATTCCATCGTCTCCGGACCGCCGAAGCGCAGATTGGCTTCAAGGCCGGTGAGCCCATCGGGCGAGAAGCTTGCGCGCTCTTCGAGGAAGATGCGGATCTCATCCTCCCAGTCGATGTCGTCGAAGGCGAAGGTGACAAGCCCGAGTTTCTCGGCGCTTTCCGCATCCAGCATGTCGCCGATCCGCGTCTTCGCCGCATCGAGCGAGGCCTTGTCGTCGAGGAAACGGCTTTCCAGACGGCTGATGCCGTTGACCATCGGATAGGGGCCGAAATTGGCTTTGCTCAGCGCGATGGCAGCCGGCGCACGATTGCCGCCATTGAGCTGGCCGATCAGCATATAGGACCGGTCGCAGGCAAACGGGATTTCGGCCAGCGTGCCGGCAAAGCAGGAGCCCGGCTCGATGACGGCGACGAGGCTGCGCGATGTCAGGTCGACGCGCTTGAGCACCCGCTTCCAGTAGAGGCGGATTTCGCGGGCCAGCCAGTCTTTCGAATTGGCGTCGAGGAAGTCGTCATGGGCGAGAACCTGGGCCGGGTCGCCTTCCGACTTGAAGACGATGACGGCGATATCGCCTTCGTTCGTGCGCAGGTCGAGGATCGCATCGTCAAGCTCGCGAGCAAGCCTGAGTGGCCAATATTCATCTCCGAGCTTCGCCATTTCTACGAGGCTTACCGGCGGCGGCAGATCCGGTCCGCGCAGCGTGATTGTGGCGATACGCGCCGAGCGGTCGATGGCCACCGTCACGCAGGAATACTCGACGCTGTCGCCATTCCGCTTCTTTTTCAATGGGTTGAGCTTGATCCCGTGGGCATCGGCCGGGCGATCGGATTTGGCGGCGAGCTCTTTCGCGCGCTGCGCCACAATCTCTTCGAGTTTCGGCGCCGCGACGACCTCGTCGACCAGCCGCCAGTCGACCGCGCGCTTGCCCTTAACCCCTTCTTCTGTCGTGCAAAATACGTCCGCATGGTCGCGACGTACCTTGCGCTTGTCGGTCACGCGCGTGAGCCCGCCAGTGCCGGGCAGAACGGCGAGCAGCGGCAATTCGGGCAACGATACGGCCGAATTACCGTCATCGACCATCATGATGTGGTCGGCCGCCAGCGCCAATTCGTACCCGCCGCCGGCGCACGACCCGGTGACAACACAGATGGTTCTCTGACCGGAATTCTCGCTCGAATCCTCGATACCGTTGCGTGTCTCATTGGTAAACTTGCAGAAATTGACCTTGTCGGCATGCGTCGACCCGGCCAGCATGCGAATATTGGCGCCAGCGCAGAAGACGCGCGGCTTGGCCGATTTCAGCAACACCACCTTCACGCCGGGATGTTCGAAGCGCAGCCGCTGCAGAGCATCCGCAAGCTCGATATCGACGCCGAGATCGTAGGAATTCAGCTTCAGGTCGTAGCCTTCGAACAGGCCGCCCTTTTCGTCGACGTCCATAGCCAGTGTCGCCACCTCGCCGTCGACGGACAATTTCCAGTGCCGGTAGCGGGACGGATCGGTTTCGAAACCGATGCGGGTTGCGCCATTTGCGAGCTTTCGGCCGACGTCAGCCATCCCTGAATCCCCTTTTTGGCGGTTTGGCCGGTCTCGTACCCGGCGACATGCACTATAGTGCATGCGGCCAGAGTGTCCAGATTTATTTGGAAAATGCGTGAGGCTCAGCCTCACATCGGCGTGTGGGCAGCAATCAAACCGGCATTGGGGAAAGCGCGCCCGGTTCTGCGGCAACCGGGAGTTTGTCGAAATCAGGCCGCAGTGGCGGCTTCGTGCGTCCGAAAAATCCGGTTGGCAAAATCCGCCACGGTCGCAAGTGTCACATCCGGCGCCTCACGATGCGGGCTGTGACGAACGCCGGAAAGCAGCGCGACATCGACCGGGCAATAGCATTCGTCCTGCGCGATCTCGATCTGCCGCACCGTGCCGTATTGATCGTCCTCGCCCTGCACGATCAGGACCGGCACCCGGATATAAGCCAGCTCTTCCGAGATATCCCATTGCCGGAAATCGTTATCGAGCCAAACATCGTTCCAGCCGCGAAAGGCGCCATCGACATCTTCATGCCACCTGGCAAGCCGTGTACGCAGATCGCCGCTGTTGTAAGCTTCGCGCGCCTCGGCAATCGACGCGACACTGACATCCTCGACAATAAAATGCGGCGCCATCAGCACGAGGCCGCGAATGCGATGATCCTGATGGCTGCCGGCATACAGCGCCGCAATCGATGCGCCATCGCTGTGCCCAAGCAGAAGGCCGCGCTGAAAGCCAATCGTATCGAGCAAACGCGGCAGGCTGTTGCGCGCCTCGTCATGCATGTAGCTGATCTGGCGCGGCAGCGTCACGCGACTGGACTTGCCATACCCCGCACGCGAGTAAACAAACACACCGGCCCCGGTCGCCGCTGCCAGCTTGTCCGGAAAATCGCCCCACATGCCGACGCAACCCAGGCCCTCATGCAGCATGACGATGGTCGGCGCCGCATCCGGACGCGGACCGATCATGCGGTATTCAAGCTGCTCCGACCCGAGATCAAGCACGCCCTGATCGGCCAATGCGGTCATGCCGTCCACTCCTGTACAAGTCCAAAAAGCCCGTCCGCACTGGCTTCCACCGATTGCCCTGCCGTATCGAGTGCGGCTTCGGCCTGCGCGTAATCGGCCGAACGCGCATCGAGGATGGCGACCAGATCCGCCATCGCTTCGCGGTTTTCCGACATGGGACGGAAATCACCCTGCGCCAGCACGCGCTCCATATGTTCCTGCGGACGCGCCTTGATCCAGACGGCATGCGCACAACGCAGCAGCAAGGCATAAGTGTCCGGGCTCGACACGATGCCGCCGGCGGTCGCGATCACCACCTTGTCGTGATCGGCAATCACCTTCTCCAGCGACGCGCGTTCATAGCGGCGGAAGGTCGAGACGCCCGACAATTCGATCAGCATCGAGATGCTGGCGCCATATTCCTGTTCGACCACGCGATTGAGTTCGACGAACGGATAATTCAGCCGCTCCGCCAGCATGCGTCCGAGCGTCGACTTACCGGCGCCGCGTAATCCGACAAGCGCAATGCGATGCGCGCGCTGCGATTTGGCGCCCTGCACGATGCGCGCCTCGAGCATTTCCTCAAGCGCGGGCCATTCGGACGGCGCCAGCCGTTTGACGAGATCGACCAGCCGGTTGAGCTTTTCACTGCGTTCGCTGCCGGGCACGAGGTCGGTGACGGGGCTTTCCAGTGCATCGGCAATGGACTTCAGCACCGTCATCGACGGGTTGCCGTAACCGCCCTCGATCTGCGCCAGATAGCGCTCGGAAATGCCGGATTCGCCGGCCAATTGGCGGCGGGTAATGCCGCGGCGGGCGCGACCGCGCCGCACGAGGCGGCCGACTTCCGCCGCGAATTCCATGCTCGAAGACGTGTCGTTCCCCGGATCGGAAACGGCCTTCTCGCGGCTTTTATCCTGCACGTCGGCCACCAGATCACCCGCGTTGTTCGACATGCACAATAGTGCATGCCACCCACACCGCAACCCGCGCAAACTGGAAAATCTCCAGAAGCACGGGGTTTCTCTGTGCTGCTCTGGCTTGTTCTGCTCCCTGCTCGGCCGTTTTCTCGCTTTTCTGCGTGGTGCCCGGGTTGGCAATTCCCGGAGAGTCGTTGACTTGTCATAATATGTCGATAAGTCTGGACATATGGAATCCGAACGCGCCATTCTGGCCCTTGCGGCCCTCGCCCAGCCGACCCGTCTCGATGTGTTCCGGCTGGTTGTGAAGCACGAGCCGGACGGGATGGCGGCCGGCGACATCGCCCGCGACCTGGCGGTGCCGCACAACACCATGTCCGCGCATCTGGCCGTCCTCACCCGCGCCGACCTCGTGACCTCGATGCGGCGCGGCCGGTCCATCGTTTATCGCGCCAATCTCGCGACGCTGCAGTCGGTCATGCTGTTCCTTCTGCAGGATTGCTGCGGCGGACGGGCCGACCTCTGCGAGTCGCTGATCGAATCCATCGCACCGTGTTGCACACCCAATGGGGGGAAAGAAAATGTCCGATCGCGTGTTTAATGTCCTGTTTCTTTGCACCGGCAACACCGCCCGGTCGATTCTCGCCGAGGCGATCCTGCGCAAGGATGGCCGCGGCCGCTTCAACGCATTTTCCGCCGGCAGCCAGCCGAAAGGCGAAGTGAACCCCTTCGCGTTGCGCGTGCTGGAGCGCGCCGAATATCCGGTTGAGGGCCTGCGCTCCAAGAGCTGGGAGGAATTCGCACAGACGGACGCGCCGGTGATGGATTTCGTCTTCACCGTCTGTGACAACGCGGCCGG
>JAEVZN010000396.1 GCA_023392205.1 Pseudomonadota bacterium | reverse complement strand
CGCTGGTCGTGGTCGACATGCAGAATGCGTATCTCTCCGAAGGGGGCTATCTCGATCGGGTCGGCTTCGATGTCAGCACCAGCGGCCCGGTCATCGACAGGGCGGCGCGGGTGCTGGACGCTGCGCGTGCGGCCGGATTGTTCGTCGTGCATCTGCAGAACGGGTTCGATGCCCTGCAGACGGAAGCCGGTGGACCGACTTCGCCGGTCTGGCACAAATCGAATGCGTTGAAATACATGCGCGCCAACCCGCAGGCGCGCGGCACGCTCATCACCTATGGCACGTGGGATTACGAGATCGTCGACGCGCTGAAGCCGGTGGCGGGCGAGGCCGTGGTCCCGAAAGCGCGCTATAGCGGCTTCGCCGGCACCAATCTCGAACAGCTTCTCCGGGCGCGCGGCATCACGACCTTGCTGCTGGTCGGGGTGAATAACAATGTCTGTGTGGAAGCGACGCTGCGCGACGCCTATCACCGCGAGTTCTTTGCCGTGATGGTGCCCGATGCCACCTTGCAGGCCGGTCCCGATTTCATCTTCGATGCGACCGTGTTCAACGTCCAGCGCTTCTTCGGCTGGACGGCCCCCGCAGAGGCCGTCGTCCGCGCCCTGCAGGGCGCTGCGCAGAAGCTGTCCGCCGCCTGACGCCCGGTCACCACGCGGGCTGGCGTCGGATTGCGAGGCTCTCCGCCACGCAGGCAGGGGCGATCCGCTGGCCTTGCGCATGCGCAATCGATGGGCTAATGCCCACGCCTCGCCTTGGGCACAGGCCCTTAATTCCCCTTAGATTCCCGGCAGATTTCATGACCAGCACAGCCCCGTTCCGGGCCGACCTTGTCGGCAGCTTCCTGCGTCCCCAGGCCCTGAAGGCGGCACGCGCGCAGCGCGATACCGGCGAGATCACAGCGGATGAGCTGAAGGCCATCGAGGACGACGAGATCACCAAGCTCGTCAGGCATCAGGAAGCCTGCGGCCTGCAGCTCGCGACCGATGGCGAATTCCGCCGTGCCTGGTGGCATTTCGACTTCCTCGGGCTGCTCGACGGTGTCGATCTCGTGGAGGCCGAGCAGGGCATCCAGTTTGCCGGCGTGCAGACAAAGGCGCAGACCCTGAAAGTGTCCGGCAAGGTCGATTTCCCGGACGATCATCCCTTCCTCGATCACTTCCGGTTTCTCAAGGCCACGACCAAAGTCACGCCGAAGATGACGATCCCGGCGCCGACCGTGCTGCATTTCCGCGGCGGCCGGCGCGCGATCAGCGAGACGGTTTATCCCGATATGGACGGCTTCTTCCATGATGCAGGCCACGCCTATGCCAAGGCCGTGAAGGCATTCTACGATGCCGGGTGCCGTTATCTGCAATTCGACGACACGGCCTTTGCCTATCTGTGTTCGCCGGCCGAGCGCGAAAAGGCCAAGCAGCGCGGCGACGACACCGAAGGCCTGCAGGAAAAATACGCGCAGATGATCAACATCGCGCTGGCCGCAAAGCCGGACGATATGACCATCACCACGCATATCTGTCGCGGCAACTTCCGCTCCACCTGGGTCTCGGAAGGCGGCTACGAGCCGGTGGCGGAGACCCTGCTCGCGCGTTGCAATTACGACGGCTATTTCCTCGAATATGACAGCGAGCGCGCGGGCGGTTTCGAGCCGCTGCGCTTCCTGCCCAAGGGGCACAAGCGCGTGGTGCTGGGTCTGATCACCTCGAAAAGCGGGACGCTGGAAAGCCGCGACGAGATCAAGCGGCGGATCGAGGAAGCTGGAAAGTTTGCGCCGGTCGGCCAGTTCTGCCTGTCGCCGCAATGCGGCTTCGCCTCGACCGAGGAAGGCAACGAGCTGACCGAAAACCAGCAATGGGCCAAGATGCGCGAAGTGGTGGCGATCGCAAACGAGGTCTGGGGCGACAAGTAAATCAGGCCTTGAGGCAGCCGGCCGCGTTCGCGCCGCCGGCTGCTTTGGGCTTCGTCAGTCCCAGGTCAGCGCGCCGCCATTCTGGTATTCGATGACGCGCGTTTCGAAGAAGTTCTTTTCCTTTTTCAGGTCCATCGCCTCCGACATCCACGGGAACGGATTGTCGGTCTCGCCGAACACCGGGGCGAGTCCAAGCTGCGCACAGCGCCGGTTGGCGATGAAGTGCATGTATTGCTCGCACAGCGCGGCATTCAGTCCGAGAAAACCGCGCGGCATCGTATCCCGCCCATAGGCGACTTCCAGTTCCGCCGCCTCGCGCACCATTGCCGCGATCTCGTTCTGGAAATCCTTCGTCCACAGATGCGGGTTCTCGATCTTGATCTGGTTGATCACGTCGATCCCGAAATTGAGATGGATGCTCTCGTCGCGCAGGATGTACTGATATTGCTCGGCGATGCCGACCATCTTGTTGCGACGTCCGAGCGAGAGGATTTGCGCAAAGCCGGTATAGAACCACATGCCCTCGAAGATCACATAGAAGGCGACCAGATCGCGCAGGAAGGCGCGGTCGCTCTCCGGCGTCCCGGTTCTGAAATCGGGGTTGTCGAGATTCTGCGTATGCTTCAGCGCCCAGGCCGCCTTGTCGGTGATCGAGGGCACTTCGCGGTACATGTTGAAGAGTTCGCCCTCGTCGAGACCGAGGCTCTCCACGATGTACTGGAAGGTATGCGTATGCACCGCCTCCTCGAAGGCCTGCCGGAGCAGGTATTGCCGGCATTCCGGATTGGTGAGATGGCGGTAGATCGCCAGCACGATATTGTTGGCAACGAGGCTCTCTGACGCGGCAAAGAATCCGAGATTGCGCTTGATGGCGCGGCGCTCGTCCTCGGTCAGTCCGTCGCGCGATTTCCACAAGGCGATATCCGCCTGCATGGAGACCTCTGTCGGCATCCAGTGATTGTTGCAGCCGGCGAGATACTTCTCCCACGCCCATTTGTATTTCAGCGGCAGAAGCTGGTTCACGTCGGCGCGGCAATTGATCATCGCCTTCTGGTCGATGGACACGCGCGTGCCCTTGCGGTCGATATTGCCGAGCCCGGCAGGCTCGGGCGCGGGCTTTGTGAATACGATGAGCGGGGCCGGAATTGCCGGCTTCGGTTCGGTATCGGACCAGTCGAGCATTGTTGTTGTCCCCATTGTTCTTGTGGTTATGCACGCGGCCTTACTGGCAGGCTTCGCAATCCGGATCGTCGATGCGGCAGGCCGGCATTGTGATCGGTTCGGCTGAAGCAGCCACCATGGCCGAGCCCGCCGAAACGGAATTGAGCTTGCCGTCAGTGCCCTTCAGCGTCGACTTCTCGACATGCGTCGCCGAGCGGGAGCGCAGGTAATAGGTGGTCTTGAGGCCGCGTTGCCAGGCCAGCCGGTAGAGCGCGTCGAGCTTCTTTCCCGACGGATTGGCGATATAGAGATTGAGCGACTGCGCCTGGTCGATCCATTTCTGCCGCCGCGCGGCAGCCTCGATCAGCCAGGCCGAATCGATCTCGAAGGCCGTGGCGTAAAGGGCTTTAAGGTCGTCCGGAATGCGGTCGATCTGGCCCAGATTGCCGTCGAAATATTTGAGGTCCGAGACCATCACCTCGTCCCACAGGCCGCGGTCTTTCAGGTCATGCACGAGACGCGCATTCACCACGGTGAAGTCGCCGGACATGTTCGATTTGACGAAGAGGTTCTGATAGGACGGCTCGATCGACTGGCTGACGCCGCAGATATTCGAGATGGTCGCAGTCGGTGCAATCGCCATGGTGTTGGAATTGCGCATGCCGGTGGCCTTCACGCGCGCGCGCAATGTGTCCCAGTCGAGCCGCTGCGACCGGTCGAGATCGAGGCTGCCGCGCGCGCTCTCCAGAAGCGACAGCGAGTCCACCGGCAATACACCCTTCGACCACAGCGAGCCGTCGAAGCTCGGGTAGCGGCCGCGTTCGGTGGCAAGGTCGCAGGAGGCCGAGATGGCGTGGTAGGACAACGCCTCCATGCTTTCGTCGGCGAAGCGCACCGCGTCGTCCGAGGCATAGGGCAGCCGCAGCGTCTGCAGGGCGTCCTGGAATCCCATCAGGCCGAGACCGACCGGCCGGTGACGCAGGTTGGAGCGCCGCGCTTCCGGGATCGTGTAGAAATTGATGTCGATCACATTGTCGAGCATGCGCATGGCAATGCCGACGCTGCGCGCGAGCTTGGCGTGATCGAGTCCCTCGGCGGTGACATGCGCGGCAAGATTGATGGAGCCGAGATTGCACACCGCCACTTCGTCGGCGGAGGTGTTGAGCGTGATCTCCGTGCAGAGATTGGACGAATGCACCACGCCCGCATGGTTCTGCGGCGAACGGATATTGCAGGGGTCCTTGAAGGTGATCCACGGATGCCCGGTCTCGAACAGCATGGTGAGCATGCGCCGCCAGAGATCGGCCGCGCGCACCTGCCGGAATACGCGTATCTCGCCGCGCGCGGCCTTCGCCTCATAAGCTTCATAGGCGGCCTTGAAGGCTAAGCCATAAAGGTCGTGCAGGTCGGGCGTCTCGTTGGGTGAGAACAACGTCCATGTCGCGTCGTCCGCGACCCGCTCCATGAACAGGTCCGGCACCCAGTTCGCGGTGTTCATGTCATGCGTGCGGCGGCGGTCGTCGCCGGTATTCTTGCGCAGATCGAGGAATTCCTCGATGTCGATATGCCAGGTCTCGAGATAGGCGCAGACCGCGCCCTTGCGCTTGCCGCCCTGATTGACGGCGATGGCGGTATCGTTGGCGACCTTCAGGAACGGCACCACACCCTGGCTTTCGCCATTGGTGCCCTTGATATGCGCGCCGAGACCGCGCACCTGCGTCCAGTCATTGCCAAGCCCGCCGGAATATTTTGCGAGCAGCGCATTGTCCTTGATCGCCTTGAAGATGCCGTCGAGATCGTCGGCCACAGTCGTCAGGAAGCAGGACGACAGCTGCGGGCGCAGCGTGCCTGCATTGAACAGGGTCGGGGTCGAGGCCATGAAATCGAATGACGAGAGCAGATCGTAGAATGCGATCGCCTTGGACTCGCGATCGATTTCGCGCACGGCCAGTCCCATCGCCACGCGCATAAAGAAGGCTTGCGGCAGTTCGAAGCGGGTGCCGCGCACATGCAGGAAGTAGCGATCATACAAGGTCTGCAGGCCGAGATAATCGAATTGCAGATCGCGCTCCGGCTTCAGCGCGGATGCGAGACGCTGCAGATCGAACCGGCCCAGTTCCGGATCGAGCGCCTCGTTGGCGATCCCGGTCTTGATGTAGAGGTGGAAATAATCCGGATAGGCGGAGGTCATGTCCGCCTGCGTCGCCTCCCAGGTCCGGCCGGAAACGAAGCTCAGCGCCTCGCTGCGCAGCTTGTCCAGCAGCAGGCGGGCGCTGGCTCTCGCATAATCCGGCTCGGTCTCGATCAGCGTGCGCGCGGCCAGGATCGGTGCGAGCGCCAGTTCGTCGACGGAAATGCCGTCATACAGATTGCGATGCGTCTCTGTGGCGATGGCCGCGGCCGACACACCGGCGAGCCCGTCGCAGGCCTCGGCAATGACCGTATCGAGACGGGCGGCGTCGAGCGGCACCTGCGAACCGTCGCGCAACGTCATGCGCAGGGACGGGGCTGCGGCCTGCGCCGGGG
The DNA here is from genome assembly GCA_023392205.1 of Pseudomonadota bacterium. Classification (GTDB taxonomy): domain Bacteria; phylum Pseudomonadota; class Alphaproteobacteria; order Rhizobiales; family Xanthobacteraceae; genus Pseudorhodoplanes. The sequence continues at coordinate 1,519 of JAEVZN010000396.1, read as the reverse complement.
TCTTTGCCGCTGCGGCAAGCGCGCGCTCCCTTGCGCGCTCCCTTGCGCGCTCTTCGCGATACAGGACATATGCGCGCGCAACCTTGTGCTGCTCCCCGCGCATCAGCGCCAGTTCGACCTGGTCCTGCACATCCTCGATATGGAAGGTGCGTCCGCTATCCGCGCGCCGCGTGAGATTGGCGACGATCTGCTGCGTCATCCCGGCGACAATGTCGTGCACGCGCCGCGATGCGGCGGCGCTGCTGCCTTCCACGGCGAGGAACGCCTTGGTCAGGGCGACCGCGATCTTCGACGAATCGAAGGGCGTCACCGCGCCGTTGCGCCGGATCACCTGATAGGCCGGCTCCGCCGCCGCGGCGCCGTGTGCGAAGGAGGGCAGGGACGCACGCGGACCGGACAGATCGGAGACGACAGGCGCTAAGGACATCGGCTTCTTCCATGTGTAGGGACGGAGCCGAGGGGTCGCGCGCGCAGCCCGGCCGCAAAGCCGTGCAGATCGCCAGCGATCCGTCGGGGCACCCCGCCCGAGGACGTTCAATGCGGTTACGGCAGGTCTCCTGGCTCACGGGTCGTGGCGTTCGTCAGGCCTTCCCGAAACAGGGCTGTTTCAGTGGCTTTAACGGTGACGTCGGCTCGCCGCTTACAGTTGCGGGGGCAGCGCTGGCCTTGCCGGAACGGCGCACCAGCTTCCCTCTTTGCCCCTGATCTTGCGATTCAAGGGACCGTAACAACTAGATTTAGTAGTCTGTTCGCTCGCACTGTCAATCGTGCGTGCGGAAAAAGTGCGGCATGAGATTTTTGCCTGTGAAGAGCGGGCACGGATTGTGGCCGGCCGGGGCAGCTCCGCGGCGGCTGGCGCAGGCGAATCGGCTTACACTTCGCCTCGTGCCGCCGGGCGATTCCGGCACCGCGAGTCGGGGGCAGGCAGATGGATCGCAGCATCTCGAACGCGCCTCGTGCCGTTGCCGGCGGATGCGGGTGTGTCGACCGCCGCATGGTGCTGCGTGGACTTGTCTGCACCGCGCTTGTCCCGACCGCGCTTGTCCCGACCGCGCTTGCACCCACCGCGCTTTATGCAGCCGACAATCCGCCGCCGCAGGCCGACGACATCCGCTTCATGCGCATGGCGCTGGCCGAAGCCGCGCGCGCGGACTTTCCGTTCGGCGCGGTGATCGTGCGCGACGGCGATGTCATCGCGCGCGGACGCAATCTCGGCCGCACCCGGCACGATCCCACCGCGCATGGCGAGATGGTGGCGATCCGCAATGCGGTGGCCGGACCGGGCAGCAAGGCCCTGCGCGGCGCGACGCTCTACACGACCGGCGAACCCTGCGCGATGTGCATGGGCGCGATCATCTGGTGCCATATCGGCCGTGTGGTGTTCGCGGCATCCGTCGAACAGCTTGCCACCGTGATGGACCAGATCATGATCACCGGCGCCGAGATCGCCGCGCGCGCGTCCTTCGCGCCGATGCAGATCACCGGCGGCGTGTTGGCGGACGAGGCCATGGTGCTGTTC
>JAEVZN010000626.1 GCA_023392205.1 Pseudomonadota bacterium | reverse complement strand
CCCCGGCGGGGGGGGGGGGGGGGGGGGGGGCGCCCTGTTCATGGAACGCGCAGACCGCAACGACACCGACCCCCACCCCTAACCCCTCCCCACAAGGGGGAGGGGAACAATGCCGAACCCGCGGGATGCGCCAATGAGAATTCTTGTCACCAACGATGACGGCATCCACGCGCCGGGGCTGAAGGTCTGCGAGGACATCGCCCGCGCGCTGTCCGACGATGTATGGGTGGTGGCGCCCGAGACCGACAATTCCGGCGTCTCGCATTCGCTCTCGCTCAACGATCCGCTGCGGCTGCGCGAGGTCGGCGAACGGCATTACGCGGTGAAGGGCACGCCGACCGATTGCGTCATCATGGCGGTGCGCCACATCATGGCGAGCAATCTGCCGGATCTCGTCCTGTCCGGCGTCAATCGCGGCCAGAATGTCGCCGAGGATGTCGGCTATTCCGGCACGGTGGCCGGCGCGATGGAAGGCACGGTGCTCAATATCCCCTCGATCGCGCTGTCGCAGGCTTACGGCCCCGGCAACCGCGATGCGCCGCCCTGGGATACGGGCCGCAAATTCGGACCCGATGTGGTCAAGCAGATCCTCGCCACCGGCATCCCCAAGGGTGCGCTGGTCAATGAGAACTTCCCGGACTGCCATCCGGATGCCGTGCAGGGCATCTCCATCACCGCGCAGGGCAAACGCGACCAGGAATTGCTGCGCATCGAGCCGCGTTTCGACGGACGCAGCAATCCGTATTACTGGATTGCGTTTTCCCGCAAGGGCAAGCCGACGCCCGTGGACGGTACCGATCTCTCGGCGATTGCCGGCAATCGTATTTCCGTCACACCCTTGCGGCTCGATCTGACCGATCAGGATTACATGACCACGCTTGCCGCAGCCTTCGACTAGAGGGACGCGCCACCGAGATCAGCCGATGTGGCCCAGCAAACCGGCGAATAAGAATCTGGATCGCATGGAGTTCATGCTGACGCTGCGGCGGCGCGGCATCACCGATGCCGCCGTGCTGCGGGCGATGGACGAGGTGCCGCGCGAGATGTTCGTACCGGAGGATACGAAGGAGCAGGCCTATCAGGATCATGCGCTCCCGATTGCCTGCGGGCAGACCATCAGCCAGCCCTATGTCGTCGCCTACATGACCGAGTTGCTGGAGCTGCAATCGCATCACCGCGTGCTCGAAATCGGCACCGGCTCCGGCTATCAGGCGGCGGTGATCTCGCGGATTGCGGCTTTCGTGATCTCCATCGAGCGCTATCGTACGCTGGCCGACCGCGCGCGGCGCGCTTTCGATCTGGTCGGCTATACCAATATCGAGGTCATTGTCGGTGACGGCATGAGGGGCGCCCCGGCGCGCGCGCCCTTCGACCGGATCATCGTCACCGCAGCGGCGGAAGATGTGCCGGTCGCTCTGCTCGACCAGCTCGACGAGAATGGCATCATGGTGTTGCCGCTCGGACCGCATGACGGTCCGCAGCAACTTGTGCGGCTGCGCAAAACGGCGGAAGGCGTCGCGCGCGAAGACCTGCTTGCGGTGCGTTTCGTACCGCTTCTGCCCGGAAAGGCGCAGGAATTGTAGTTTTCGCCCAAGCGATGCGGCTTCGATATCCGCACCTGATTTTTCGGCGTCCATTAAGGTTGACGCTTCAAGCTCGCTTAAAGCCTTATTTACTTCGCGGGTGTTAACTCACTTTGCGTTTGTGGCGTACGAGTGAGTTGTAACCGATGCGTTTTCCAGCTGAGCACGTTCGCTCGCCTTCCGTGTCCCGTCTGACGCTCTGTGCCGCGCTGGCTCTGGCGACGGCCGGATGCAGCGGCGATACCAACCGCTTCGAGCAGCCGTTCTCCAATCCGTTTTCGTCGCAGCCGCCCGCGACGACCGGCTCGGTGAATGGCTATCGGCCGCAGGCGAACCATGTCGACCGCCAGCCGCTGCCGCAACACCAGCAGCCCTACCAGTCGCAGCCCTATCAGCCGCAGCCGCAATACCAGCCGCAGGCTCAGTATCAGGCGCAGCCGCAATACCAGACGCCGGCCTATCAACCGGCGGCGCCGCAATACCAGCCTGCGCCTCCCGCCCAGCCTGCTGCCTATCATCCGCCGCAGCGCCAGGATGTCACCGGATCGGTGCCGCGTCCGGCCGCGCCGGCACAGCCGCAGGCCAACCGGCAATGGGACTGGAATGGCGGCACGCCCGTGACCGTGGGGCAGGGCGAGACGATCCAGACCATGTCGCGCCGCTATGGTGTGCCGGCTATCGCCATTGCCGAAGCCAATGGCATGAGCACCGGCACGCCGATCTACCCGGGCCAGCGGTTGGTCATCCCGAAATACGCAAATGGTGCTGGCGCCACCGCGTCGCGTCCGGCGCCCCCGCCGCCGGTAGTGCGCCAGACCGCGCAGCCGCAATCCCTGCCGGCACCTGCCTTCACCGGCAGCGTCCGCAATACGCCCGCTTCGGGTGGCCGCAACCAGGTGCATGTCGTGGCGCCGGGCGAGACCCTGTATGCAATCGGCCGCCGCTATCAGGTGAGCCCGTTGGCGATCGCCAACGCCAATAATCTGCCGCCGCATCACATGGTGCGCATGGGCGAGAGGCTGACCATTCCCGGCGGCTCTGCAAGCCAGACCGCGTCGCCTGCCGTTGCGCCGCGCCCGGCACCGGTCGCCGCTGCGGCTCAGGCGCGCCCGCAGCCTGCGCCTCAGCCGCGCATGGCCGAAATCCAGACGCCTGCCACCAATTCGGCGCGGGTTGTCACGCCTGCCGCGGATAATCCGGTGGCCGAGCCGCGCAACGCCGAACCTGCGGCGGCGCCGGAATCGACCGCCTCCGCATCGCCGGGCTTTCGCTGGCCCGCGCGCGGCCGGGTGATCGCAGGCTTCGGTCCGAAGCCCACCGGCCAGCAGAATGACGGGATCAACCTCGCCGTGCCGGAAGGCACGCCGGTCAAGGCCTCCGACGATGGCGTGGTCGCCTATGCCGGCAACGAGCTGAAGGGTTACGGCAATCTCGTACTGGTGCGGCATGCGAACGGCTATGTCACCGCCTATGCCCATGCCAGCGAACTGATGGTGAAGCGCGGCGACAGCGTCAAACGCGGCCAGACCATCGCCCGGTCCGGCCAGACCGGTAATGTCTCATCGCCGCAATTGCATTTCGAGATCAGGAAGGGTGCGACCCCGGTCGACCCGATGCAATATCTCACCGGCGCAAGCTGACCGGTCTCAACCCGTCAGCCGCACCCCGCGGCGTCCCGCCAGATCCTGAATGAATTGCCACGCCACGCGGCCCGAACGGGAGCCGCGTGTCGTCGCCCATTCGAGGGCCTCGCGGCGCAATTCGTCGGCGTCGTCGACGGGAATATCGAAGTGGCGGACATAGCCGTCCACCATCGCCAGAAACTCGTCCTGGCTGCATTTGTGGAAGCCCAGCCATAAGCCGAACCGGTCGGAGAGGGAGACCTTCTCCTCAACCGCCTCTCCGGGATTGATGGCCGTCGAGCGCTCGTTCTCCATCATGTCCCGCGACATCAGATGCCGGCGGTTCGATGTGGCATAGAGGATGACATTGTCCGGGCGTCCTTCGATGCCGCCCTCCAGAACCGCCTTGAGGGACTTGTAGGAGGTGTCGTCTCCGTCGAAGGACAGGTCGTCGCAAAAGACGATGAAGCGATAGGGCGCATCCCGCAGGATCAGCATCAGGGCGGGCAGGCTTTCGATATCCTCGCGGTGGATCTCGATCAGCTTGAGGTTGCCCGGCCGGCCGGACGCGGCATTCACGCTGGCATGAGCGGCCTTCACCAGCGACGACTTGCCCATGCCGCGCGCGCCCCAGAGCAGGGCATTATTGGCGGGAAGCCCGCGCGCGAAGCGCTCGGTATTCTCGATCAGGGTATCCCGCATCCGGTCGATGCCCTTGAGCAGGGTCATGTCCACCCGGTTGACCCTGGGGACCGCCGCCAGCCGGTGGCCGTCGGCATGCCACACGAAAGCATCGGCGGCTGACAGATCGGGCCTGGCCGGCATGGCGGGCGACAGCCGCTCCAGGGCCTCGGCGATCCGGGTCAGAAGGGGGTCGCCGGACAGCGCGCGCCGGGGTTTTGCGCCTGTGGCCATGGCCGCGGACTTTGTGCGCCCTTTACCCTGGGCTTTGGCCTTCGTCTGGGTTCGCGCGCTGGCGCGCTTCTTGGCTTTCGGCATGCCCGGTTTCGGTCCTTTTCCCCCAAAGTGTGCGGGCGATGCCATAGCGGGGGCGGAAAAGCGCCGCAAGGCCAGCGGTTTGGGCGGCTCTTGCGGCATGTTCGCCGGCGCGGTCCGCAAGATTGCAATTGGGGCAGCCGCCGCTATAGTCCGCGCCGTTTTCGGGCGCAAAAGCGCGCGCCGAACGACACGTTCAATGAGGCCGTTCGATGCTGATCACGCCCGCTTTTGCCCAGGCCGCCGGTGGCGACACTGGCAATATGCTCGTTTCCCTGCTGCCCTTCATTCTGATCTTCGTGATCATGTATTTCCTGATTCTGCGTCCGCAGCAGAAGCGCGTGAAACTGCACCAGGAAATGGTCAAGAATGTTCGCCGTGGCGACACTGTCGTGACGTCGGGCGGCCTGATCGGCAAGGTGACCAAGGTTGTCGACGACGACCAGCTGGAGGTCGAACTGGCAGACGGCGTTCGCATCCGTCAGGTTCGCCAGATGATCAGCGATGTCCGCGCCAAGGGCGAACCGGTCAAGGACGAAAGCTGAGGAATCGCCGCACCGGCGACAGAGGCATGCGGTCCGGGAGCCGGGAGCGCTTTTCGGACACGATCATGTCTCACTAGGATTGAAAAGGTCGCGAGGGAGCGCCCGGTCTCATCCGGACCGGGCCGCCGATGCCTCGTCATGACGGGTTAAATCGATGTTGTATGTCTCGCCCTGGAAGATGGCTGCGATTCTGATCTCGACGTTCACGATCTGCGCGTTCGCGATCCCGAATTTCTTTTCCAAGGAGGTCGTCGAAAAATGGCCGACCTGGGCGCAGCGCCAGATCGTGCTCGGGCTCGACCTGCAGGGCGGCTCGCTCATCCTTCTCGAGGTCGATTCGGGCGCGGTTCGCAAGGAGCGGGTCGAATCGCTGCGGGACGATGTCCGCCGGGTGGTGCGCGAGAACAGGCTCGGCAGCCCGGCTGCCGTCACCGTGCGTGGCAATACGGTCGAATTCCGGGTGCGCGAGGGTGTCGACCAGAAGCTCGCCTTGCAGAAATTCCAGGAATTGTCGCAGCCGCTGGGCGGCCTGTTGCAGGCGACCGGGCAGCGTAACGTCAACGTGGTGGATGCCGGCGGCGGCCTGTTCCGGCTGACGGTCACCGAGCCCGCTCTGGTCGAGCGCATCCGGCAATCGGTCGAGCAATCGATCCAGATCATCGAACGCCGGGTCAACGAACTCGGCACCGTCGAGCCGATCATACAGCGTCAGGGCGTTGACCGTGTGCTGGTGCAGGTGCCGGGCCTGCAGGATCCGCAGCGCCTGAAGGATCTGCTCGGCAAGACCGCGCAACTGACCTTCCGCATGGTGGACCTGACGGTCACGCCGGACCAGGCTCTTCAAGGCACCGTACCGCCGGAATCGGATCTCCTGTACGGGACCGCGGCCGAGAACCGGCAACCCTATGTCATCGAACGGCGCGTGGTCGTGGCGGGTGAGGACCTCGTGGATGCGCAGCCGGGCTTCGATCAGCGCACCAGCGAGCCGATCGTCTCCTTCCGTTTCAATACCAATGGTGCCCGCCGTTTCGCCGCGGCCACGCAGCAGAATGTGGGGCGGCCCTTCGCCATCGTGCTCGACAATGAAGTGATCTCGGCCCCGGTCATCCGCGAACCGATCATAGGCGGGTCCGGCCAGATTTCTGGCAGCTTCACGGTGGAGGCCGCAAACGACCTGTCGATCCTGCTGCGGGCCGGTGCCTTGCCGGCGCCGCTGACGATCATCGAGGAGCGCACGGTCGGTCCCGGTCTCGGACAGGATTCCATCGATAGCGGGGTCCGCGCGGCCTGGATCGGGTCGCTGGCGGTGATCCTTTTCATGTTCGCGACCTATGGGCTGTTCGGGCTGTTCGCCAATATCGCCGTGGCGCTCAACGTCGCCATGATCTTCGGCGTGCTGTCGCTGCTGAACGCCACGCTGACGCTTCCGGGCATTGCCGGCATCGTGCTGACGGTGGGCATCGCGGTGGACTCCAACGTGTTGATCTACGAGCGAATCCGTGAAGAACTGCGCGCCGGGCGAAACGCGATCCAGGCGATCGACGCCGGCTTCAAACGGGCGCTGGCGACCATTCTCGACTCCAACATCAC
>JAEVZN010000368.1 GCA_023392205.1 Pseudomonadota bacterium | reverse complement strand
TCTCGGGCCCGTATCCGGCGCAGGCGGGCTTGCCGGATCGACCCGGCCTCCCAGATCCTTCAGCGCATCGACCGCCTCGGCAACGGGGGACCGCGGCTGTTCAGGCGCAGGCGCGGCCCGATCCGGTTTTGCGGCCGGCGTTTCGGCGGTGACGGTGGATGACGGTGCGTCGGGACGGCCGGGTATCACCCGCCACCAGATCAGCGCGGCGATGCATATTGCGAGGAGCGCAAGCGAGACGAGCACAGTCCGGGCCGAAAAAGTCTCCTTCACCGTAACGGTCTCCTGCCTGCGTCAAAATAATTCAGCCTTCTAGCGGAATCTCCTGCCCGTGTGAACTGAAGGCTCAGATCAATTCCGCGCGCGATTGCGCAGGTTTTGCGGCTTGCCGGCCCCAAAACGCGGTCCGCCGCTAACCATGACGGCTGCTCAATGCTTGCCGTGGCGCCCCAGATAGGCATCGAGCACGCGCGGATCGTTGGCAAGCTCGGCGGACTGCCCCTGCATCAGCACCCGGCCATTCTCCATGACATAGGTGCGGTCGGTGACCTGTAAGGCGTAGGAGGCCATTTGCTCGACCAGCAGGATCGAGAGGCCGTCCCTGTTCAGTCCGGCCAGGATCGGAAACAGCAGATCGAGAATTTTCGGCGCGAGCCCGAGCGACAATTCGTCGACGATCAGCAAGGACGGACGCGACAGCAATCCGCGCGCAATGGCGAGCATCTGCTGTTCGCCACCCGACAGCGAACCCGCAGGCTGGTTCAGGCGCGCGCGCAGCACCGGAAACATCTCCAGCACGCGCTCTCGATCTTCCGACAGACCCTTGTCGTCCTTGCCGAGCCGCAAATAGCCGCCGAGCATCAGATTGTCGGCGACGCTCTGGTCGGCGAACACCATGCGTCCCTCCGGGACCAGTGCGATCCCGCGACCGACCACATTGTGGCTCGGCAACCCGCCGATTTTATCGCCGCGAAAAACGATCGACCCGGCTGCGGGCGCAATCACGCCTGCAATGGCGCGCAGTGTGGATGTCTTGCCGGCGCCGTTCGACCCGATAATGCCGACAAACTCTCCCGGCGCGATTTCGAGATTGACCTCGCGCACGGCCTCGATCCGGCCATAGGCCACTTTCAGACCTTCGACTTTCAGGATTGCTTCGGTCATTCGGCCGCTCCCCGCTCCGCGACGTGCTCCTTTGTGTAGAGTTTGAGCGACGTCGCCGCCGAACCGAAATAGGCTTCGACGACGGCCGGATTGTCCTGAACCTCGGCTGCGGTCCCGTCCGCGATCACGCGTCCATAATCGAGGACCGTGACATGATCGGACACGGTCATGACCATATCGACGTGATGCTCCACCAGGATCACCGTCACACCGCAATCGGCAAGCAACCGGATCAGCGCCTTCAGGCCCTCGATCTCGCCATGCGTGAGACCGGCCGCCGGCTCGTCCAGCAACAGGAGGCGCGGCTTCAGCGCCAGCGCGCGCGCAATCTCCAGCCGCCGCTGATGACCGAACGGCAGATTTCGCGCCTGCTCCCCCGCGTATTCGGACAAGCCGACAAACTCCAGAAGCTGCTGCGCTTCCTTTCGGAAGGTCTTCTCGTCATTAAGGAAGCGCGGCAAACGCAGCAAGGTTTCCGCCAGCGTGCTGTGATAATGAGACGTGAAGCCGGCCAGCACGTTTTCCTCGACCGTCATTTGCCCGAACAACTCCGTGTTCTGGAACGTTCGCGCGATACCCTCCCGCGCCAGCGCATAGCTCGGCTGGCCGGTAATGTCCTTGCCGAAGAAGGAGATGTGTCCGGATGTCGGTGTGTAGAAGCCCGAGATCAGGTTCAGAAGACTGGATTTGCCCGCGCCATTCGGCCCGATCAGAGCGTGCACCGTGCCCGCCTTCACCGTCAGCCGCACATTATCGACGGCGGTCAGGCCGCCGAAGCGCAGCGTCAGCCCCTCGGTCATCAGCGCCACATCCCTGTCCGCGGGCGGCGGCTTCAGGATCGATGTGATCGCCACCTCGCGGTTCGGCCACACACCCGATGCGCGCCCCCCGCTTGCGGTGAACAGGCGCGCGTAAAGACTCGCAATGGCACCGGTGATGCCGGTCGGCATGACGAACATGACCAGCAGCAGCAGACCGCCATAGGCGAAGATCTGCCATTCCTTCAGATCCTGCAGGATCTCGGTGATGTAGGTCAGGATCGACGTGCCAATGATCGGCCCGGCCAGCGATCCCATGCCGCCCAGGATCACCATCAGCAGGAAGCTGATCGAATGGAAGAAGGTGAAGGTCTCGTAATTCACGAACAGATTGAGGAAGGTGTAGAGCCCGCCCGCGAGACCGGCAAAGCCCGCCGCGATCATGAAGGCCAGCGTGCGCGTCCCGGCGAGATTGATGCCGAGCGCGCGCGCGGCATTCTCACTCTGGGCGGTCGCGCGCATGGCGCGGCCGAAGCGCGAATGAATGATGTTGTATTGCACGACAAAGGCGAAGATCAGACAGCCCGACACCACCCAGAAATAGATCGGCCGGGTAAGCGTGACGCCGAACACGCTACCGCGCGGAATGCCGATCAGTCCCTGCGTGCCGCCGGTGACGCTCAGCCATTCCTTGAGGATGTTCTCGAACACGAGGCCGAATGCGATGGTGATCACGGCGAGATAGACGCCGCGCACCCGCACCGTGGGATAGGCGAGTATGGCCCCCATCACCGCGGTTGCGGCAATGCCGGCCAGCACGGCGGGAATAAACGACAATCCTTGCGTCAGCGCGAGCCATGCCGCCACATAGGCGCCCAGCCCATATAATGCAGCCTGTCCGAGCGAGACGAGGCCGGCATGGCCGATGAGGATGTTGAGCCCGATGGTGACGATCATCAGGATCATGCAGCGCATCAACACGCCCATCTCATAATTGGACGGCCCGGTTTCGCGGAAGATGAACAGGAACGCGAGCCCGAGAACGACAATCGCAATGAACTGGGTGCGCGCGCTCATACCTTGGTCACCTCGCGCCGGCCGAATATGCCCTGCGGGAAGGCGAGCAACACCAGGATCATCAGCGTGAAGCCGATGGAGTCGCGGGCGCCGGTCGAGATGTAGCCCTCGATCAGTTTCTCGATCACGCCGAAGGCGATGCCGACCACCACCACGCCGCGCGCATTGGCGATGCCGGCGACGATGGCGACCATGAACGCTTTCAGGCCGATCACCGCGCCCATGGTCGGCAGTGCCGGCACGACAGGTGCGATCAGAATGCCGGCAAGCGCTGCGATCGCTGCGGCCATCGCAAAGGCGATCAGCGCCATGCGGTCCGGGTTGATGCCCATCAGGCCGGCGGCGGTTCGGTTGAAGGCGACCGCGCGCATGGCCCGGCCAAGCGTCGTGCGCTTGTAGAAATATTCGAGGCCGAACATCACGATAATGGCCGTGATCGGCAGCAGCAATTCCTGCGGATAGATGCCGGCCCCGCCGATGCGGATCGGGCTTTCGGCAAGCGGCGACGGCAACGGGCGGCCGAGCGATCCGTAGGTCTGTGTCGCGCCGCTCTCCAGCATGATGCCGATGGCGATGGTGGTGAGCATCCAGCCGATCGCGTTCGGCTCGCGGTTGAACGGCCGCACGAGAAAACGCTCGATCAGCGCGCCGAGCGCCGAGGCGACAACGATGGCGATGGCGGCCGCCAGCAGGACCGGCAGTCCCTGCGCGACCAGCACCACCGCGGTCACGGCGCCGACCATATAGACATCGCCATGCGTGAAATTCGCGGCCTTGGAGACTTCCCACATCATGTAGAAGCCGAGTGCGACCAGCGCGTAGATCCCGCCGATCGTGAGACCATTCAATAGATATTGGAAGATTTCGATCATCGATGCCCGCTCATCGAGGCGCCCTCCCCGGACGCGTCACCTCAAACGCCACCTCGCGACCGCTTCTTTGCGATCGCGAGGCGGAATGCTGTCAGACCGTCACTTCATCGCGAAGGGTGTCTGATCCACGATGGTCAGCTGCCCGTTGTGATAGGCGAGGATCTTGTAATGCGACGGCAGGATCGAGTCGTGACGCTCCACCGTTTTTTCGAACGCAGGATCGTAATTGGCGATGATGCCCTGATACTTCACCTTGTAAAGCGCATCGCGCAGCTTCTCCCGGTCGAACGAGCCCGCGATCTTCAGCGCTTCGGCGATGATGTAGATCGCGTCATAGGCGTTGGCAGTGCCGCTCGGCAGAACGAGTTGTCCCGGATTGTCCAGGTTGAACTTGGTCTTCATCCGCTCCCAGACCTTCTGGGCGCGCGGCTCAAGCTTGCCGGTCCACGCGAAAGTACCGGCCACGAGCACACCGTCGGCCATCTTGCCCGCGGTTTCGCCGAGCTTGGCGCTGATACCCCAGGCACTGACGATGGTGGGCTTCCAGCCGATGCGCTCCAGGCTCCGCAGCATGGCCTGCGCTTCGGGATCGACGCCCCAATAGATCAGCGTATCGGCACCTGCATCGCGCAGACGGATGAGCTGCGCGCTCAGATCCTGATCCTTCAGGTTGAAGGTCTCCTTGCCGATCAGCGACATGTTCTTCGCCTTGGCGGCGGCCTCGATATCCGGAACAGCGCCCTGGCCCCATCCGGTCGCTTCATACATGAGGCCGATCTTGTTCGACTTGCTGCGTTCAAGCGCCTTCTCAAGCAGGAACGGCGCAACCCAGCGGTCCTTCATCGAGGTGCGGAACATCCATTCGTTCTTGCCCTGCTCCCATTCGATGACGCGGGTACCCGCGGAGATCACGCCCATCCAGGGCAGCCCCATCTCGGTCAGCACCGGACGGATGGCAAGCGCGTTCGGCGTCCGGAATCCGCCGATCATGACGATGCAATTGTCCCGCTCACCGATGCGCCGGGAATTATCCACTGCACGCGACGGCTCGCCCTGATCGTCATAGGCAATGACGCGCAGCTTCTGGCCGAGAACGCCGCCAGCCTCATTGATCTCGTCAACGGCCGTTTCGACGCCCATGCGCACCGCTGCCCCGGTATGCGCGATCGGGCCGCTGAGTTCCCAGGACC
>JAEVZN010000356.1 GCA_023392205.1 Pseudomonadota bacterium | reverse complement strand
GTATTGGTGTAGACCGAATCCACCTCGCAATAGATCGAGGGAATGGCGTATTGGCCCGACAGCAGCGTGGCGTAGAGATAGGTCGGCACGGCCGAGGAGAAGGTCGACATATACGCGCCGAGATTGGCTATTGTTCTCACCCGCATGCCGACGATCTTGTTGTTGTGATCGAAGCCAAGCTCCGCATGGGTGACATGGTCGCGGCCATGCGCATCGGTGACGAAGGCCTCGGAGCGGTCGGTGGTCCATTTCACCGGACGCCCCACCTTCTTCGATGCCCACAGACACACGACCTCTTCCGGATAGATGAAGATCTTCGATCCGAATCCGCCGCCGACATCGGGCGCGATCACCCGCAGCTTGTGCTCGGGCGCCACGCCCACAAAGGCCGAGATCACCAGCCGCGCGACATGCGGGTTCTGGCTCGTGGTCCAGAGCGTGAAATTGTCCGCGCCGGCATCGTATTCGGCCAGCGCCGAACGCGGCTCGATGGCATTCGGCACCAGCCGGTTATTGATGAAGTCGAGCCGGGTGATGTGCTTGGCCTTCTGCATAGCGGCGTCGTTGGCCGCCGGATCGCCGATATGCCAGTTATAGATGGTGTTGCCGGGTGCGGCTTCGTGGATCTGCGGCGCGCCGTCCTTCTGCGCCTGCGCCGGATCGATCACCGCCGGCAGCACCTCGAAATCGGTGACGATCTTTTCCGCGGCATCGCGCGCCTGCGCCAGCGTTTCGGCGATCACCACCGCATAGGCATCGCCGACATGGTTGACCTTCCCCGCGGCCAGCGCCGGATGCGGCGCCATCTTCATTGGCGACCCGTCCCTGGAATGGATCATCCAGCCGCAGATCAGCGGCCCCAATTTGTCGATTGCAAAATCGTCGCCGGTATAGACCGCAATCACGCCCGGCATGGCAGCGGCGGCCTGCGTGTCGATCCGTGTCAGTTTCGCATGCGCGTGCGGGGAGCGGACGAAATGCGCAACGCCCTGCCCCGGCCGGGAATGATCGTCGGTGTAATGACCCTTGCCGGTGATGAAACGCTGGTCTTCCTTGCGGCGCACCGCCGCGCCGATACCGGTCGCAGTCATGGCGGTCTCCTGAGACATCCTAGAGGAATTTCCATCCCGATCATGCGGGGCCGTGCGCGGCCCTCTGTAATACCATTCTTGGTTATGACGCTCCTTGTCAGGCCTGCGATCAGGCCTGCTGTCACGCCTTCATGGCCTTGGCGCCGGCCGCGATCGCCTTCACGATGTTATGGTAGCCGGTGCAACGGCACAGATTGCCGTCGAGTTCGTGGCGGATGGTGGTCTCGTCGAGGTCGTTGCCCTTGCGGTTGACCATGTCGATGGCCGCCATGATCATGCCCGGCGTGCAGAACCCGCATTGCAGGCCATGATGCTCGCGGAAGGCTTCCTGCATCGGATGCAGCTTGGCGCCATTGGCGACACCCTCGATGGTGGTGATCTTGGCGCCATCCACCTGCCACGCGAAGGTGGTGCAGGCCTTGCGCGCCGCGCCGTCGATATGCACGACGCAGGCGCCGCATTGGGAGGTGTCGCAACCGACATGCGTGCCGGTCAGGCGCAGATTCTCGCGCAGGAACTGAACCAGCAACGTCCGCTCGTCGACATCGGCGCTGGTGGCCTTGCCATTCACGGTCATCGTGACGGATGCCATGTGAACCCTCCCAAAAACGTTCGCTTTTTGGCGCCGGTCCGGCCTTCGGACCGCGATTTCCAACGAAATCAGGCCGTTTCGCGCAAATTAGAACCAAACCAACTCTGTACCCTGTCCGCAGCACGGGTCAAGCGGCGCGTTGCCCACACCCCGATGCCACCCTGCGCCCTGCGGTCGCGACCATCAAAGCTGTGACCCCGGTTTCCGCTGCCCCGGTTCTGCCCGGATCGCCCTTCAGTCTGCGCAGATCGCCCTCGAATCTTGAGTCTGCGACGTTAGGACCAAATTAGGCAATCCCTCACAAACTCCCGCCGAAATCTGGTTCTGCGTAAAAAACTGGTTGAACGTGTCCATGCGATTGCTTTTTGCCCCGCTTGTCGCGGTTACGGCAGTCTTTGCTGCCCAGCCCGCCACCGCTCAGGTCAAACCCACCGCGATTCTGTTCAACGGCCTGGCGCAATACCAGCCCGGCATTCTCACGCCGCTCGCGCCGCTGGCCGCCGATCTGCGCCGCCAGGGCTGGCGGGTGCTCATCGATTCGCATCTGGGCCTGCAGACCGGCGACGAAGAGCCGGTGCTGCTGATCGGGCATTCGGCCGGGGGCGCCCGCGCCTATCAATTCGCCAAGAAGATGGTCGAGCAGGCGAAATACAATCCGACCGTCATCACGCTGGATGCAGCGACAGTCTGGGGCGATGTCTACACATGCCCGGTCGCCAATTGCATGAACATCCACACCGCGACCTATCCGAAGATCCCCGGCTCCTACAATCTGAGCACCGGCAAGGTGACGGATTCCTTCGTCACCCATGTCTCGGTCCCCTTCAACGGGAGCATCCGCAAGGCGATCCTGCGCCAGACTGCGGAATTGATGCGCGGCGGCGCGGCGCTGACCACCCTCGCTTCCGCCTATAATGCCGAACCGCCGCGCGCGGGACGCTCGATCGCCGATATCTGGCGCAGCCGCATCGGGCAGCCGCGCGGAGAATAATCGCACGGCCCTTTTTTGCGAAAGTCCTGAGCGTCAGCCCGCCTTCACGGCTTCCGCAAAGCGCGCAAAGAAATCGTCCGCCATCTTCTTGGCTGCGCCGTTGATCAGCCGCTGGCCGAGCTGAGCGAGCTTGCCGCCGATCTGCGCCTCGACGTCGTATTTCAGCAGCGTGCCACCGTCTTCGTGATCGGTGAGTTGCACCACCGCCCCGCCCTTGGCAAAGCCCGCGATCCCGCCATCGCCCTGCCCGGAAATCCGGTAGCCGTTCGGCGGATCGATATCGGTCAGCTGCACCTTGCCTTTGAACTTCGCCTTGACCGGGCCGATCTTGTTGACCGCCACCGCCTCAAATTCGTTCTCGCCGATGACATTCAGCTCCTCGCATCCGGGAATGCAGGCCTTGAGCACCTCCGGATCGTTCAGCTTCGCCCACACGTCCTCGCGCTTTGCAGCAAGCGGGACTTCACCGGTCATTGTCATCGCCATGGGCGTCTACTCCGTGTCAAAAGAAACAGGCTGTCGAAAATTCACGCGGCGGCCACGTAATCGTCGATCGGGCGCACGATCTCGCCATCGACGATCGGCATGCAATCGGGTGGGAAATCCTGACGCACCTGCCCGCCCGCTTCGCCGACCATATCGAGAAAGCGATCGAGATGCGCCATCGCGCCGGTCGGCAGGTCGTGCAGCACCATCAGCGTCCAGTTCTGCGGCGTTGATGGTTGCGCGCGGCAATGCGCCATCGCGCGCGCGACCCAGCCGTCCGGATCGTTCCAGTCGCGCGGGATCGAATTCCACAAGACGCAAGTGTAGCCGCCGCTCCTGAGGTATTCCACGACAGGCCCGGACATCAGCCGGCGGTCGAGATTGCCGCCGCCGCCGAAGGGGCGGAAATACCGGTGCGGATGAATGAGCCCCTGCATCGCGGCCTGAGTCTGGCCAATCTCGAATTCGGCGACATCCGCACCCGTTCGCTCGCCGAGCGGCACCGAATGCGTCCAGGAATGATTGCCGATCCAGTGTCCTTCGGCATGCGCGCGTTCGGCCACCTTGCGGCCTTCCGCGCGAGCCACTTTCTCGCCGATGACAAAAAACGCAGCCTTCAGCCCGCGGCGCGCCAGGATATCGAGCACGCCGGGCGTGACCTCCGGTTCCGGCCCATTATCGAAGGACAGCGTGAGATTGAACATGCGGCGGTATCGCCGATTTTCCACATGCTGCGCAAGTGCGGATCACGCACACGGCCCCGCTCGGCCCGCCGGGCTTATCCGGTCGGACACATCCCGTCAGACTTGGCGGGTCACCGATCCCCGCCTAGTGTGTCCGCTGTTGCCTCTGCCGGGGTTTATGAAATCGCATGTCCAGTCCGCTTCTGTCCTCGCCGTTGATGAGCCCGCTCTTTTCCAGTGCGGCCATGCGCGAGATCGTGTCCGACCATGCCCGGTTGCAGCGCATGCTGCGCACGGAAGCCGCCCTCGCCGCGGCGGAGGCCTCCATCGGCGTGATCCCGTCCGGCGCCGCCAGGCCGATTGCCGCCGCCTGCCAGGCCAAATATTACGACGCCTCGGCCATCGGCCAGGCCGCGATGGCGGCCGGCAATCTCGCCATCCCGCTGGTCAAGGCACTGACGGCGGAAGTCGCCAAACACGACGCGGAAGCTGCGCGCTATGTGCATTGGGGCGCAACCAGCCAGGACATTATCGACACGGCTCTGGTGCTGGAATTGCGCGCGGTGATCGATTGCCTGATCACCGAGATCGACCGCGCGATCCCGGCTTTCGCGACGCTGGCCGAAATACACCGGCACACGCCGACTGTCGGCCGCACATGGTTGCAGCAGGCTCTGCCGATGCCGTTCGGGCTCAAGGTCGCGGGCTATGCCGCGGCTCTGGCACGCGCCAAGGCGCGGCTGAAGCGGGTGCGGCAGGAAGCTCTGGTGCTGCAATTCGGCGGCGCCACCGGGACATTGGCCGCCCTCGGCACGCGCGGGCTCGATGTCTCGATTGCCTTCGCCAAAGAACTCGATCTGCCGCTGCCGGATGCGCCCTGGCACACGCACCGCGACCGGCTGGGCGAAGTGGCATCCGCGCTGACTTTGCTTGCAGGCGCCTGCGGCAAGATCGCGCGCGATATCGCGCTCCTGATGCAGACCGAGATCGGCGAGGCCTTCGAGCCGGCGGCGGAAGGCCGCGGCGGATCGTCCACGATGCCGCACAAGCGCAATCCGGTCGCGGCCGCGGCGGGGCTCGCCTGCGCCGCCATGGCCCCGCAGCTTTGCGCCACCATCTTTGCCGCCCATGTACAGGAGCATGAACGCGCGGCCGGCGCCTGGGCTGCCGAATGGCCGGCCTTTCCCGCGCTCGCGATGGTCACATCGGGCGCGCTGGCCGCCGTGGTCGATATCGCGGAGGGTCTCGATGTCGATGGCGAGCGCATGCGCGCCAATCTGGATATCACCGGCGGACAGATCATGGCCGAGGCCATTGCCTTTCGCCTCGCCGACAGCATCGGCAAGCCGGAGGCGCACAAGCTGGTCGAACATGCGAGCAAGAAGGCGTTTGCCGAAGGCCTTTCGCTGAAGGACGCGCTCGCCGCCGATCCGAAAGTCACCGCCGTCATTCCCGCCGCCGAATTGCCGAAACTGTTCGACCCCATGAGCTATCAGGGCGTCGCGCAGGACTTCATCGACCGGCTGATTGCGACTGCGAAAGCCGGACGGTGACTGCATTGCAATCGTCCTTCCGCTCGTCCCCGCGAAGGCGGGGACCCAGACTGAATTCTTTCTGGATTCCCGCTTGCGCGGGAATGAGCGGAGTTTGTAGCCCGCCATGACAAATCAACAACCGGAGGACAATCTGCAATGCCCGTGATCGACGCTAATGGATGCCCCATCGATGTGGAAGTGACCGGCCCGGAAAACGCGCCGGTGCTGATGCTGTCGTCGTCGCTCGGCACCACCAAGCATATGTGGGACCCGCAGATGGACGCCTTCGCGAAAGATTATCGCGTGGTGCGTTACGACCGCCGCGGGCATGGCAAGTCGGGCGTGCCGAAAGGCCCCTACTCGATGGAGATGCTGGCGCGCGACGCAGTCGCGATCATGGACGGCCTGAAGCTGGAAAAGGTGAACTGGCTGGGTCTCTCGATGGGCGGCATGGAAGGCATGTGGCTCGGCGCGAAGGCCGGCAACCGGATCGACAAGCTGATCCTGTCTAATACTTCCTCGCATTATGCCGACAAGACCATGTGGCACACGCGCATGGATGCGATCACCAAGGCCGGATCGGTCGCGGCGATCGCCGACATGGTGATCAACGCATGGCTGACCAAGGACTTTCAGACGGCGCATCCGGACGTCACCGCGCGGATGAAGGAAATGATGATCGCGACGCCGGTCGAGGGCTATCTCGCCTGCGCCGCCGCCGTGCGCGATATGGATCACCGCGAGCTGCTGAAAGACATCAAGGTGCCGACGCTGATCATCGCGGGCAGCAAGGACCCCGCCACCAATGTCGCGGCGGCGGAATTCATCCGCGACCAGATCCCCGGCGCGAAGCTCGCCATTGTCGAGGCGGCGCATATTTCCAATGTCGAGGTGCCGGACGTCTATGCGCGCACCGTCCTCGACTTCCTCAAATCGAAATAGAGTAGACCCGCGCGATGGACGAACAGGATCGCTACGATAAGGGCATGGCGCGGCGCCGCAAGGTGCTGGGCGATGCCTGGGTCGACAAGGCCAATGCCGGCAAGACGCCGCTCAATTCCGAATTTCAGGACTTCATCACCCGCTATGCCTGGGGCGAAGTGTGGACGCGGCCGCATTTCGATGAGCGCACCCGCCGCATTCTGGTGATCGGCACCATGCTGGCGCTCGACAAATGGGCGGAGTTTCGCATGCATGTGCGCGCGGCGCTGGTCGAGGGCGGCTTCACGCAGGATGACATTCGGGAAATCATCATGCAGCAGGCGATCTATTGCGGCGTGCCTGCGGCCAACCACGCCTTCAAGGAGGCGGGCGAGGTGATCGCGGAGATCGGCAAGGGTTGATCGATACGGGCTGATCGTCCGGATTCCGAACCGGATGAGGAGCCGCGCGTTAGCTCCTGTCACAAGGAAACGCCATGCGAGAGACCGAACCCCGCAAGAGCATGCCGAGCGTCCAGCTCACGCGCGAGGACTTCGTCCGCAGGTTCAAGGCACGCTTTGCCGATCCGGTCTTCGCGCCGCTTGCGGACGATCTCGACCGGATCGCCGGCGCCGCCTGGACGAGTTACGATGAGTATCACAAGGCGCCGTTCACCAGTCCGGCCGGCGATGGCTATGCCGACCCGTCCTATGAACTGTCGGATGAATGGCGCGCCACCAGCGAGGCCATCAAGGCGGCGGAGCGGCGGCAGAAGGCCGATGCCTCACCCTGCCGCATCCTGATCGTGAACGGGTCTCCGCGCAGCGATCAATCCTGTCCCGGCGAAATGTCGAAGACCTGGCGGCTTGTGCAAAGCGCGCAGGAGATCGTCGCAAGCGAAGCAGGCTTCGAGACCGAGATCCTCGATCTGTCGCGCCTCGCCTCCGAATTCGGGCGCGTCATCTTTCCCTGCAAGGGCTGCGTCTCGACCGCCATGCCGCTCTGCCACTGGCCGTGCTCTTGCTATCCCAATCATGCGCTGGGGCAGACCGGGGACTGGATGGCCGAGATTTACCCCAAATGGGTGGCGGCGCACGGCGTCATGATCGTCACGCCGGTCAACTGGTATCAGGCGCCCTCGCCGCTCAAGGCGATGATCGACCGTCTGGTCTGCGCCGATGGCGGCAATCCCGATCCGACCACGACACAAGGCAAGACAGCGAAGCTTGCCAAACAGATCGAACTCGACGGCTGGCCGTATCCGCGACATCTCGCCGGCCGCGTCTTCTCCGTGGTCGTGCATGGCGATGCGAGCGGTGCGGGAAACCTGCGCCGGATGCTATCCGACTGGCTTGAGGATATCGGCCTGATCCCGGCCGGTCATCGCGCGCTGATCGACCGTTATGTCGGCTATTTCGAGCCCTATGCGACAAGTCACGACGCGCTCGACGCAGACACTGCGTTTCAAGAGGAGGTGCGCAATTGCGCGCGCGCGTTGGCCGAAGGCGTGCGGCAGATGCGCAGCGGCAATCTCAAAGCCCCGGATCGCAAACTGCGCGATCCGCGTCCGAAATGAAACCTATCGCCCGCCCGGCGTGAACCACGGGCCATCTTCGCGCAGCTTCATCGTCGCGACCGCCATGCCCGCATCGCGCCGCAACGCGTCCCAACGCAGAGCCTGCGACGTGCCGCGCTGAACCGGCGACACGATCAATTGCGCGTTGCGTGTCCCCCGCATCAGCCGCCGCACCAGCATCCGTTCCCAGAATCCGGGCGGGCGCGTGCGCGGCTCCGGGAGCCGCTCGATCAGCGACAGCGTCGCGGCCAGCCCGACGAGCCAGAGCGGCAGCCTTTGCTGCACGAGGAATTCGGTCGCGCCATTGAGCACGGCCGGCGTCGCCACGACGATAGTGGACATCACCGCCAGGATCAGACCGACATCGAGCAGGTGATGCGCCACCGGCACACCCTGCAGCGCGCGGATGCGGCTTGCGAGATAAAGCCCGAAGAGAATCGCGGTCGCAAGATTGAGCGCGCCGAAAAATACCGCAAGCCGCACCAATCCCTCCGGCGACAGCCCGGTTACCCGCCCGATGCCGAAAACGAGATTGGCAAAGGCGAGCTGGTCGAGACCCGCCATCGGCGACAGCAATATGCGCGCGGCCTCGAATCCGAACACGATCGCGAAATCGAAGGCGATGATTGCAATCAGTAACGGAATTGCCGCAGGCAGCCAGCGCATGACGTGTTCTCCCGCCCCTGTTGTGGATACGGGGCTTGAACGCGCCAGTGTGATGACTGGCATTGTCGCTGCAAATGAAAGGTCTTGTTTACCTTAATGCCGCAGGTACCCGGCTGCCTTGTCCACAGGCGCGGGTCATGACGTGCGATCAGCGCAATTGCGCCGCGCGGAAATCCTGCGGCGTCATGCCGGTCTGCTTGCGGAAGAAGCGCGCGAAATGCGACGGGTCGGCAAAGCCCAGTTCATAGGCGATCTCGTGAATCGCACGGCCGGTGAATACGAGTTCGCGCTTGGCTTCGGTGAGCACGCGCTGGCGGATCAGATGCCCGGCGGTGACGCCCGCCGCCCGCTTCACATGATCGTTGAGCCGGTCGGAGGTCATGACGAGCTTCTCGGCATAGA
The DNA here is from genome assembly GCA_023392205.1 of Pseudomonadota bacterium. Lineage (GTDB taxonomy): Bacteria > Pseudomonadota > Alphaproteobacteria > Rhizobiales > Xanthobacteraceae > Pseudorhodoplanes. The sequence continues at coordinate 1,071 of JAEVZN010000356.1, read as the reverse complement.
AGCCGATCTGCCGCTGATCGCGGAAATTCTCCTCGACCAGCCGCGCCAGCGCCTCGACGGTCGAATCGGCCGGCGCCAGCGTCATGGCGCCGCTGCGCGCGCGGCTGGCCGATTGCCGTCCGGCCTCCACCGCGATCAGCGCCAGCAAGGCGCGCATGGCGACGCGGTGGCCGTCGCGCGCGAGCAGCCCTTCGCGGTGCAGGTCGCTGCACAGGGCGGCGAGCCGTCCGGTCTCCGCATCGAGCCGGATCACCGGCTCGCCCGCCATCGCTTTCAGTTGCGTCACCGCCTCGCCCGAACGGCCGCCCAGCATCAGCGCCACATCCTCGCTGAAACTCATGACCCAGCCATTGGTCACGTTGGCATGGAAGCGGAAGCCATGCGCCACATTCGGCGCGACGATGATCGCGCAGGGCGCAGCGAAGGGCCGGATCGACGCCTCGAATGTCATCTCGCCGCCGCCCTGCTCCACCAGCAGGATCTGGAACAGGTTGCGATGGCGATGCGCGCGGATCAGCCAGTCATGTTCGGACGACCGCGAGGCGATGGTTTCGACATGGATGAAGTCGAAAGCCTGATCGTCCGGCGGATCGCCGTAAAGATGGAAAAGCGGGAGCCCGGCATTCATGGCGCGAGAGACTAGACCCGTTCTCATCGCTGGCCAAGGCTGCAAGACATTGCGCTCGCCGCGCTGCGTCGCAGCATCTGTTTCTCGCGCTATTAAAAAAAAAGCCCCATCCCTTGAGAGGAACGGGGCTTCGCACACGCGATGTGCGACTTGACGACTAGCGGCCCTGCTGCTGGCCGGGCTTTTGTCCGCCCTGTTGGCCACCCTGCTGTCCGCCCTGTCCCGGCTGCTGGTTCTGCTGACCGGGCTTGTTCTGACCGCCCTGCTGACCTTGCTGGCCGCCTTGCGGGTTGTTCTGCTGCTGCTGGTTCTGCTCGCGTTCGTTGGCCATGACTGGCTCCCTGGTGAAGCCCCCTGCATGACAAGAAACGCACGATAAGCGTTCGCCGTTCCGAAATTTCGCACGCGGCGTTTGAGACAAAGGCGCAGCAAGTCAGCGACAA
>JAEVZN010000346.1 GCA_023392205.1 Pseudomonadota bacterium | reverse complement strand
ACACCTATGCCGACCTGCTGTTCACGATGATCGAGCGGCAGAACAAGCGCCCTCCGGTCACCTATACGACATTTCAGGCACGCGATCTCGGTGGCGACACCGCCGAATTGTTCAAGCGCGCGGCGCTGGATGCCTACGAGCGGTTCAAGCCGGAAGCCATGATCGTCGGCGCGTCCTGCACGGCAGAGCTGATCCAGGACGATCCGGGTGGCCTTGCCTGCGCACTCGCCTTGCCGATCCCGGTGGTCCCGCTGGAATTGCCGGCCTATCAGAAAAAGGAAAACTGGGGCGCGGCAGAGACCTTCTACCAGCTCGTGCGGACGCTCACGCCGATATCGACGGACATGCCCCGCGGCGACCGCAAGGCCGGCAGTGGCGACAAGACGCCAAGCTGCAATATTCTCGGCGCCACGGCGCTCGGCTTCCGTCACCGTGATGACGTTGCCGAAATCAAAAGCCTTCTCCGCGAACTCGGCATCGCCATCAATGTCTGCGCGCCGCTCGGCGCACGCCCGTCCGACATCGCGCGGCTCGGCGCGGCCGATTTCAATATCGTTCTCTATCCGGAGATTGCGGGCCCGACAGCGCAATGGCTGGAGCGCCGCTTCGGACAGCCTTACACAAGGACTGTTCCGATCGGCGTTGGCGCGACGCGCGACTTCATCTCCGAGGTGGCGGCTTTGGCCGGGATCGACGCAACCGCGCAGCTGTCGCAGGAACGCTCGCGCCTGCCCTGGTATTCGAAATCGGTCGATTCGACCTACCTCACCGGCAAGCGCGTCTTTATTTATGGCGATGCCACGCATGTCATAACCGCGGCGCGTGTCGCGAGCGAGGAACTGGCCTTCAATGTGGTCGGGATTGGCACCTATAGCCGCGAATTCGCGCGCGAGGTCCGCGCTCTGGCGGCAACACTCGGCGTCGAGGCGCTGATCACAGACGATTATCTCGATGTCGAGGCGCGCATCACCGAGTTGCAGCCCGAGCTTGTGCTCGGCACGCAGATGGAGCGCCACATCGCCAAGCGGCTCGGGATTGCCTGCGCCGTGATCTCGGCTCCCATTCACGTGCAGGATTTCCCCGCCCGCTATTCGCCGCAGATGGGCTTCGAAGGCGCCAACGTGCTGTTCGATACCTGGGTGCATCCGCTGATGATGGGCCTGGAAGAACATCTGCTCGGCATGTTCCGCGGCGATCACGAATTCCACGACGATGCCGGCGCATCGCATCTCGGCCATGCCGCCAAATCAGCACCCGCAACCGCACCCGAAAATGCCGACGACACCGCACCCGAAGCGATCTTCTGGACTTTGGATGCAGAGAAGGAACTGAAAAAAATACCGTTCTTCGTTCGCGGCAAGGCGCGCCGCAACACCGAGACTTTCGCGCAGAATAGCGGACTTGCCCGCATCACCATCGAGACCCTGTACGATGCCAAAGCGCATTTCGGCCGTTGAGACGACGCCCTTGCGCGTCGTCATCGTGACGATGGACAGCCATCTGGCCGGAGCGGCCGCGCGCGCGCATGAATCCCTGCTGAAGGACATGCCGGGCCTCCAGCTTGTGGTGCATGCTGCCGACGAATGGGGCAACGATCCGCACGCGCTCGCGCGCTGCAACGAGGATATCGCACGCGGCGACATCGTGATCGCGACGATGCTGTTCCTCGAGGATCACATCCGCGCGGTGATGCCGGCATTGACCGCACGCCGCGATGCCTGCGACGCCATGGTCTGCTGCCTGTCGGCCGGCGAGGTCGTGCGGCTCACGCGGCTCGGCAAATTCAGCATGACCGGCGAATCGAGTGGCGTCGTGTCGCTGCTGAAGCGCCTGCGCGGCAATGCCAGGGGACCGCAATCCAGCGGCCAGGGCCAGATGAAGATGCTGCGGCAATTGCCGAAGCTTTTGCGCTTCATTCCCGGCACGGCGCAGGATGTCCGCGCCTATTTCCTCACCCTTCAATACTGGCTGGCGGGATCGGAAGACAATCTCGCCAACATGATTAGGCTGCTGGCATCGCGCTATGCGGCCGGGCCGCGCAAGGCTGCGGCCAATTCGCTGCGCGCCGCGGCGCCGGTTTGCTATCCCGAGATAGGGCTGTATCACCCGCGCGCAAAGAACCGCATCGTCGCGCGGGTCAGCGATCTGCCCGCCGTCAAGGGCGCGCAGGGCGTCGTCGGCTTGCTGGTCATGCGCTCCTATCTGCTGGCCGGAAATTCCGCCCATTACGACGGGGTGATTTCGGCGCTGGAAGCAAAAGGCCTGCGCGTCATTTCGGCCTTTGCCAGCGGCCTCGATTCAAGACCGGCCGTCGAGCGCTATTTCCTTAAAGATGATGTCACGCAGGTCGATGCCCTGGTGTCGTTGACCGGCTTCTCGCTGGTCGGCGGTCCCGCCTATAACGACGCCCGCGCCGCCGAAGACATTCTCGCCAGGCTGGACGTGCCCTATATCGCCGCGCACCCGGTCGAATTCCAGACCATCGAGCAATGGCAGGACGATGCACGCGGCCTGTCGCCGGTCGAAGCGACCATGATGGTCGCGATCCCCGAGCTTGACGGCGCCATCTGGCCGATGACCTTCGGCGGCCGCTCGACCGGCGGCGAGGAGAAGACCCACCGCGAAATGTGCGCCTTGCCCGAGCGCGCTGATATGCTCGCGGCGCGGGTGGCGAAGCTCGTGAAACTGCGCCGGGCAGAACGTGCCGCGCGCAAACTGGCGGTCGTGATCTTCAACTTCCCGCCGAATTCCGGCGCGACCGGCACCGCCGCCTATCTCGCGGTGTTCGAATCGCTGCATCGCACGCTGACCGCTCTGCGCGCGGCCGGTTATGCGGTCGACGTTCCGGCCGATGTCACGGCGCTCCGCAACCGCATCCTGGAAGGCAATGCAAAACGCTTCGGCGCCGATGCCAATGTCGCCGCGCGCATTCCGGTCGACGATCACGTCCGCCGCCAGCGCTGGCTCGGCGAGATCGAAAAGCAATGGGGTCCGGCACCCGGCCGTCACCAGACCGACGGACGTAATCTCCACGTGTTGGGCGAGCAATTCGGCAATGTGTTTGTCGGGGTGCAGCCGGCCTTCGGCTATGAAGGCGATCCGATGCGGTTGCTGTTCGAACGCAGCTTCGCGCCGACACATGCCTTCTGCGCCTTCTACCGCTATCTGCGCGAAGACTTCGGCGCCGATGCGGTGCTGCATTTCGGCACGCATGGTGCGCTCGAATTCATGCCCGGCAAGCAGGCCGGTCTGTCGCATGAATGCTGGCCGGACCGGCTGATCGGCGATCTGCCGAATTTCTATCTCTACGCTTCCAACAATCCGTCGGAAGGCACGCTCGCCAAGCGCCGCACCGGTGCCGCCCTGATCAGCTATCTGA
>JAEVZN010000624.1 GCA_023392205.1 Pseudomonadota bacterium | reverse complement strand
GTGCCGGTGGGCGCCACGCCGACATCGATGGCGATGGTGCAGGGCGCCTCGAAATTGATGATCTGCCAGCGGTCGACATTGCCGGGCTTGCCGAGTTGCGCGGCCCAGAGCGGCGGCGGCTCGATGTCGCGCATCCAGCGGGTGATGGTCGCGGTGCGATCGGTATGCGTGGGCTCGAACGGCGCTTCGGCGACCGCTTCGTTGCCGATCGTGGTCGCGTGCACGAAGGTCTCGTGCGTCAGGTCCATCAGGTTATCGAGGACGAGGCGGTAGTCGCATTTGACCGGAATGGTCTTGCCGTCGCCCTCCCATTCGGGATCGTCGTTCCAGTGCAGGTCGGGAACGATTGCGGGATCGGCCAGCGCCGGATCGCCCGGCCACACCCACACGAAGCGATGCTTCTCGACCACGGGAAAGGCGCGCACGCAGGCGGACGGATTGATCGTCTCCTGCGAGGGCATGAAGGTGCAGCGTCCATGCGGATCGAAGACGAGGCCATGATAGCCGCAGACCACCTCGTCGCCCTTGAGCCGGCCCATCGACAGCAGGCGGTGCCAGCAGGCATCCTTGAGCGCGACCGCGCGGCCATCCAGCCGGCGGTACAGCACCATCTTCTTGTTGCAGATGGTGCGCGCAAACAATTCCCGCCCGAGTTCATGATCCCAGACGGCCGCGTACCAGGCATTCAAGGGAAAGAGACGGCTCGGCATGGCGCTTTCACCCCTGATTTTTATGTAATTGCGCATTGTATACAGAAATGGGCGGTGCCCTGCAATTCAGGAATGTGTAGCGGCAAATTTTGACGCGACATCGAGATTTGAAGTGCTACCCGGTACCTTGATTAATACACAAAACCGCTGCCCGACATAAACACGGCGGCCGGAAGAGCGGCCGCCGTTTGAGAAATCTTGGATTGTACGCAGGGCGCCCGCAATCTGAGCGACGGCGTCACACGTCGAAAAACACCGTTTCCTTGTCGCCCTGCATGTGGATGTCCCAGCGCCATGAGTTGCCCTGCTTTTTCGCGATGAGGGTGTCGCGGCGGTCGGCCGGCACGAGATTGAGCACCGGATCGGTGGCGTTGGCCGCCTCGCCGTCGAAATACATGCGCGTATAGACCTGCCGCAGCATGCCGCGCGAGAAGATGCACACCACCACATGCGGCGCCTGAAGCTTTCCGTCCGGCCCCGCGACAGCGCCGGGCTTCACGGTGTCGAAGGAGAACATGCCATCGCGGTCGCAGGCCGACCGGCCATGCCCCTTGAAGGCGGTGTTCGGCAGGCGGCGGCTGCCGGGCTCGTTGGAATAGCGGCCCTGTCCGTCCGCCTGCCAGATTTCCAGCATGGCGTCCGGGATCGGCACGCCGTCTCCGTCATAGATGATGCCTTCGATGCGGATGCGATCGCCGACCACGTCCGGCGTGATCAGGTTGTCGCCGATGGTTTCCTTCCAGGAATAGGTGCCGTCCGGGTCCCATTTGGCGCGGCCCTTGGGCGTGAGGCCATAGGCATAGAAGGGGCCGACGGTTTGCGAGGGCGTCAGTTCGGACATGGGATCAATCCAGATCGGGAGGAGTGGCGTCGCGGCCGCGCACGACGATATCGAAGCGGAAACACAGCGCCCAGTCCGGCACGGTGTTTTCAAGATCGAAGGTGGAGATCATGCGATCGCGATCCTTCGGATCGGGCACCGAATTGAAGATCGGATCGAAGGGAAAGAGATAATCGCCGGGGAAATACATCTGCGTCACCAGACGCGACAGAAAGGAATGCCCGAACACCGAGAAGTGGATGTGGTTCGGCCGCCACGCATTATAGTGATTGCCCCACGGATAGGCGCCCGGCTTCACGGTGATGAATTTGTAATAGCCGTTCTTGTCGGTGACGGTGCGGCCCGCGCCAGTGAAATTCGGATCGAGCGGCGCCGGATGCTGGTCGACCAGATGCACATAGCGGCCGCAGGCATTGGCCTGCCACAACTCGACCAGCGCTTCGGGGACGGGGCGCTTGTCCTCATCGAGGATATGCCCGTGCACGATGATGCGCTCGCCGAGCGGCTCGCCCTTGCCCTGCTTGGTGAGGTCGTTGTCGTTTTCCTCAATGGCGTTGTGGCCATAGATCGGCCCGGTCAGCTCCGATAGCGTATGCGGCATCAGCACCAGCGGTTTGGTCGGCGAGCGCTTGACCGTACTTTTGTAGTCCGGCGATAGATGCTTGGGATAGGCGCTCAGGCCGTCCCGCGGATAGACTAACGACATCGTTTCTTCCCTCTTCAAGCGTTCCCTAAACCCGCTCCAGCGCCAGCGAGACGCCCTGGCCGACGCCGACGCACATGGTCGCCAGCGCCTTCTTGCCGCCACGGGTTTCAAGCCCATGCGCCGCAGTCATTGCGATCCGCGCACCCGACATGCCGAGCGGATGGCCGAGCGCGATCGCACCGCCATGCGGATTGACGTGATCGGCATCGTCGGACAGACCGAGCTGACGCATCACAGCCAAGCCTTGCGAGGCGAAGGCTTCATTGAGTTCGATCAAATCGAAATCGGAAATCTTCAGGCCGAGCTTGTCCATCAGCTTGCGCGTTGACGGCACCGGGCCGATGCCCATGATGCGCGGCGGCACGCCGGCCGCAGCCATGCCGAGAATGCGCGCGCGCGGCTTGAGCCCATATTTCTTCACGGCCTCCTCGGAGGCGAGGATCATCGCTGCCGCACCGTCATTGACGCCGGACGCATTGCCCGCAGTGACGGTGCCGTTCTCACGGAAGGGCGCTTTCAGCTTGGCCAGTTGTTCCAGCGTGGTCTCACGCGGATGTTCGTCCTTGTCGAACACCGTGACCTCGCCCTTGCGGCCGGCAATCTCGACGGGGACGATCTCGTCGGCGAAATAGCCCGCGGCCTGCGCCTTTGCGGCGCGCTGCTGCGAACGCAATGCAAACGCATCCTGATCGGCGCGGGTGATCTGGAAATCCTCGGCCACGTTCTCGCCGGTCTCCGGCATCGAATCGACGCCGTATTGCTTCTTCATCAGCGGATTGATGAAGCGCCAGCCGATGGTCGTGTCGTAGATGTCGGCCTGGCGGGCAAAGGCTTCCTGCGCCTTGCCCATGACCAGCGGCGCGCGCGTCATGGATTCCACGCCACCGGCAATGGCGAAATCGATCTCGCCGGCCTTGATGGCGCGGGCAGCATTGCCGACCGCATTCAGGCCCGAGGCGCAGAGCCGGTTGACGGTGATGCCGGGCACCGAGTCCGGCAGCCCCGCAAGCAGCAGCGCCATGCGCGCGACATTGCGGTTGTCCTCGCCGGCCTGATTGGCGCAGCCATAGACGACCTCGTCGATGGCTTCCCAGTCGATGCCGGGATTGCGCTTCACCAGCGCCTTGAGCGGCACGGCGGCGAGATCGTCGGTGCGCACTTTCGACAGGCCGCCGCCGTAACGGCCAATAGCAGTCCGGGCGGCATCGCAGAGGAATACGTCACGCATCTGGTTCATCCTTTCAGCGCTCGATCCGTCATCCTGAGGTGGCCGTGAAGCGGCCCTCGAAGGATGAGCGGCCGGGGATCAGGCGTACGGGCTGTCGCCCTTCGAGGCTCAGCTTTCGGCTGAGCGCCTCAGGGCGACGGAAGTGAGTTGGTTCGTGTCCATATAATCGCCGCTTACGCCGCGTCGCCGTGCGCGCGCGCAGTGCGGGCATGCAATTCGCGCAGCACCGAAAGCTCCTTCTCGGTCGGCGCCGGCGTCTCCGCGACCTTGTCGGCATATTTCACGGTCCAGCCGGTATTCTCCTGGATCTGCTCGCGCGTCACGCCTGGATGGATCGAGGTGACGGTCATTTCCTTCGTGACCGGGTCGGGCTCGAACACGCACAGGTCGGTCACGAGCTTGGTCGGGCCCTTGGTCTTCACGCCCAGCCGCTGGCGGTGGTCGCCACCCTCGCCGAAGCCGAGCGACGTGATGAAATCGAGCTTCTCGACGAAGGAGCGCTTGCTCTGCGACATGATGATGAAGATCTCGCCGCAAGAGGTGGCGATTTCCGGCGCGCCGCCGCCGCCCGGCAACCGCACCTTCGGCTTGTCATAGGGGCCGACCACGGTGGTGTTGAGATTGGCGTATTTGTCGATCTGCGCACCGCCGAGAAAGCCCACCGTGATGCGGCCGCCCTGCAGCCAATAGCGGAACATTTCCGGCACCGACACGGTGGTCAGCGCGGTCTCGCACAATTCTCCGTCGCCGATGGAGAGCGGCAACACGGTCGGCTTGGTGGCAAGCGTGCCGGATTCGTAGATCAGCGTGATGTCGGGCGTATGCGTGAGCCGCGCCAGGTTCGCCGCAGCCGACGGCATGCCGATGCCGACAAAGGTTACGTCGGAATTCTTCAGCGCGCGCGCGGCGGCGATGGTCATCATCTCGTTCGGCTTGTAATTCATCGCACTCACTCCGCCGCCGTTCGCAGGCCTTCGACATGGCGGGCGAAATCCTCCGGCCGCTTGTCGAGCACATTCTCCTTCATCCATGCGAGAAAGCTCTCGCGGTCGCGCGCGATACCGTCCCATTGCTTGTTGAAGGCGTTGAAGCGCTTGTAATAGCCCTGCGCATTGGAGGGGAATG
>JAEVZN010000254.1 GCA_023392205.1 Pseudomonadota bacterium | reverse complement strand
TTCAGCACGTCGATATTGGCGCGGTAATTGATATCGGAGGGCGAAAGCCTGTGGCCCTTGTCGTGACGCGGCAGGAACACCACCGGCAGGCCGGACAGCGTACCGATGCGTAAAGCACCCGACGGCTCGCCCCAGGGACTGGCGATGCGTTCCTCGCGCACATCCTCAAGGCCAGGCAGATCGTAGATGCCCGAGCCGCCGACAATCCCCAGAACCGCTTTCGCCATAATCGCTCCCGCGCATGAAAAGGGCCCCGTTCGGGGCCCCATTCGTCAGGTCGTCACGTCTTGAGATGTTCGGTCGGCGGACGCTGCTGTTCGAGCATCTCCGGATGCGCCTTCACCTGCGTCCAGACCTTCTTCTTGGTGAAATACATCAGAATCGCGAAGACCAGAAGGAAGATCATCACCTGCAAGCCGATCCGCTTGCGGGCTTCCATATGCGGTTCCGCGGTCCACATCATGAAGGCGGACACGTCGCGCGCATATTGCTCGACCGTTTGCGGCGTGCCGTCTTCATACGTGACCTGATCGGCACTGATCGGGTTGGGCATGCCGATCGCATGGCCGGGGAAGTAGCGGTTGTAATGCGTGCCGGGCGGCAATTCGAAACCTTCCGGCGGATCGACATAGCCATGCAGCAGCGCCGCAAGATAATCCGGGCCCTGCTCCTGGAACTGGGTCACGATGTCGAGCAGAAACCAGGGGAAGCCACGCGAATAGGTGCGCGCCTTGGCGATGACCGACAGGTCCGGCGGCAGCACGCCGCCCATGGCCGCGCGGGCGGCGTTATCGTTCGGGAACGGCTTCGGGAAACGGTCGCTCAGGAGGCCGGGACGCTGGAACATCTCGCCTTCGTCGTTAGGGCCGGCCGTCACCTGGTATTCGGCGGCAATGGCGGTCGCCTGCGCACGCGTGAAGCCTGGGCCGCCCGGTTCGGCGAGATTGCGGAAGGAGACCAGCGACAGGCTGTGGCAGGCCTGACAGACCTCGCGATAGACCTTGAAGCCGCGCTGCAATTGACCGCGATCGAATTTTCCGAACGGGCCGGCGAAAGACCATTTCTCTCGCGGCGGAATCTCTGCCTCGCCCGCGGCGAAAGCGGGCATCGAAAGTCCGGCAACCAGTGCAAGCGCCAGGATGGAGCGTGTGATCGTCATCTCGTTGAAACTCCCCATCCTCAATGCCGGGCCGGCGCCGGCGCGGGCGGGCCGATCGGCACGCCTTCTTTGAGCACCGATTCGGCAATCGAGCGCGGCAGCGGCCTGGTCTTCTCGAACCGCGACAGGAGCGGCAGGACGATCAGGAAATGCGCGAAATACCAGAATGTCAGGATGCGCGCGGCGGTCACGTAACCGCCCTCGGCGGGCTTGGAGCCGAGCCAGCCAAGGCCCAGGCAGGTCAGCACGAAGATCCAGAAGAATTGCCGGTAGAGCGGACGGTAGCGCGCCGACCGCACCTTGCCGGAATCCAGCCATGGCAGGAATGCCAGCACAATGATGGATGCGAACATCGCGATCACGCCCAGCAGCTTGTCGGGGATGGCGCGCAGGATCGCGTAGAATGGCAGGTAATACCATTCCGGCACGATATGCGCCGGCGTCACCGCCGGATTGGCCGGGATGTAATTGTCCGCATGCCCGAGATAGTTCGGGATGTAGAACACGAAATAGGCAAAGAACAGCATGAAGCAGACGAGCACGAAGCCGTCCTTCATGGTCGCGTAGGGCGTGAACGGAACGGTGTCCTTGTCGCCCTGCACGTCGATGCCGGCCGGATTGTTCTGGCCGACCACATGCAGCGCCCAGACATGCAGCACCACGACGCCCGCAATCGCGAAGGGCAGCAGATAATGCAGCGAGAAGAAACGCTGCAGAGTCGGGTTGCCGACCGCAAAGCCGCCCCACAGCCAGGTGGTGATGGTCTCGCCGACCAGAGGGATGGCCGAGAAGAAATTGGTGATGACCACCGCACCCCAATAGCTCATCTGGCCCCAGGGCAGCACGTAACCCATGAAGCCCGTCGCCATCATCAGCAGATAGATGATCACGCCGAGGATCCAGAGCACTTCGCGCGGCTCTTTGTACGAGCCGTAATACAGACCGCGGAACATATGGATATAGACGGCGATGAAGAACATCGACGCGCCGTTCTGGTGCAGGTAGCGCAGCAGCCAGCCATAATTCACATCGCGCATGATGTGCTCGACGGAGTTGAAGGCGAGGTCGGCATGCGGCGTGTAATGCATGACCAGCACGATGCCGGTAATGATCTGCACAGCCAGCATGAAGGACAGGATGCCGCCGAAGGTCCACCAGTAATTCAGGTTACGCGGTGTCGGATAGGCAATGAAGGAGGAGTGGACGAGCCCCGCAATCGGAAGCCGCCGCTCCATCCACTTCATGAATGCGTTCTGCGGCTGATAGGTCGAGTGTCCGCTCATGGTGGGTAACCTTCTCAGAAGCCCTTCGCGTGGGGCTGAACGGGCGGTCAGCCGATCCTGATTCTGGTGTCGGAGATGAATTCGTAGGGCGGGAGT
>JAEVZN010000231.1 GCA_023392205.1 Pseudomonadota bacterium | reverse complement strand
CCTCGCTCGATCTCGGCATCGACTGGGGCGACATCGATCTGGTCATCAATGTCGGCGCGCCGAAGGGTTCGTCGCGACTCCTGCAACGCATCGGACGCGCCAATCATCGCCTTGACGAACCCTCGCGCGGCATTCTTGTGCCGGCCAATCGTTTCGAGGTGCTGGAATGCCGCGCCGCCATCGAAGCGGTGGCCGAGCGGGCGCAGGACACGCCGCCCTTGCGCGAGGGCGCGCTCGACGTGCTGGCGCAGCATGTGCTGGGCCGCGCCTGCGGCGAACCGTTTCTGCCAGATGAATTGTTCGACGAAGTGCGCATGGCCGCGCCCTATCGCCATCTGGTGCGCAAGGATTTCGACGACGTGGTCGATTTCGTGGCGACCGGCGGTTATGCGCTGAAGGCCTATGAACGCTTCGCGAAGGTCCGGCCGGACAAGAACGGACGCTGGCGGGTGACGCATCCGCGTATCGCGCAGAGTTACCGGATGAATGTCGGCACCATTGTCGAGGCGACGATGCTGAAGGTGCGGCTGGTGCGGTCGCGGCATCGCGGCCAAGGCCGCACCGGACCCATCGGGCGTGGCGGCCGGATGCTGGGCGAGGTCGAGGAATATTTCGCGGAGATGCTGGCGCCGGGCGATACGTTTCTGTTTGCCGGCGAAGTGCTGCGTTACGAAACGATGGTCGAGAACGAACTCTATGTCTCGCGGGCGCAGGACGACGACCCGAAAGTCCCGTCCTATGCCGGCGGCAAGTTTCCGCTATCGACCTATCTCGCGGCGCGTGTGCGCAACATTCTCGCAAATCCCGCGCAATGGTCGGCGCTGCCGCAGCCGGTTCGGGAATGGCTGGAAATCCAGAAATGGCGCTCGGTACTGCCGGGGCCGCGCGACCTGCTGGTGGAAACCTTTCCGCGCGCGGCCAAGCATTATCTCGTCTGCTATCCGTTCGAGGGGCGGCTGGCGCATCAGACGCTCGGGATGCTGCTGACCCGGCGGCTGGAACGCGCGCGGCTGCGGCCGCTCGGTTTCGTCGCCAACGAATACGCGCTCGCGGTGTGGGGGCTTGGCGATATCGGTCAGGCCGTGTCGCGCGGCGCGCTGACGCTGGATGCGCTGTTCGACGAGGACATGCTCGGCGACGATCTGGAGGCCTGGCTTGCGGAATCCGCGCTCATGAAGCGCACCTTCCGCACCAATGCGGTGATCGGCGGTCTGATCGAACGGCGCGGCACGGGAACCGAAAAGACGCGCCGGCAGGTCACCATGTCCACCGACCTTATTTACGACGTATTGCGCAAGCATCAGCCCGATCACTTGCTGCTGCGGGCGGCGCGTGCCGATGCCGCAACAGGTTTGCTGGATATCAAACGGCTTGGCGAAATGCTGTCCCGTATTCGGGGACGAATCATCCACAAATCTCTCGACAGGGTTTCGCCGCTGGCCGTACCGGTCATGCTCGAGATCGGACGCGAGACGGTTTACGGGGAAGCGGCCGACGCGCTGCTTGCGGAGACTGCGGATGAATTGGTGCGCGAAGCCATGTCTGTGCCAACGGGTCCGTGACTAAGGATTCCCGGACCGTGATTTAAGGCCGGAAGCAGGGGTAATAACGTGGCCGCCGGGTTGCCGAGTGATGAGCCGGATTCCCGGACTGACGATGTATACATTTGCGGGGCCGCACTGGTGGCGGATCCCGCCGGCATTCTCTACTGGCCTGCGGAGCGCCTGCTGGCGGTGGCCGACCTGCATTTTGAAAAGGCATCGAGCTACGCCCGTTATGGCAGTCTGCTGCCGCCCTACGACACCATCGCGACCCTGGCGCGGCTATGCGAAGCCGTCATGCGTTATCGCCCGCGCACGGTGATTGCGCTCGGCGACAGTTTTCACGATGGCGACGGCCCGCAACGGCTGTCGGATGCCGACCGCGACTCCATCGGCGCGCTGCAACAGGGGCGTGACTGGATCTGGATTTCCGGCAATCACGATCCCGATCCGGCGGCGAATATCGGCGGGGTGTTTTCCGACAGCCTGACTTTGGGGCCGCTGACTTTCCGCCACGAGCCGCAGGGACGTCCGGGCGAGATTGCAGGCCATTTGCATCCGGTGGCGCGCATCAGCGCGCGTGGTCGCTCGGTCAGCCGCAAATGCTTTGTCGCCGACAATGCGCGCATGGTGATGCCGGCCTTCGGCGCCTTCACCGGCGGGCTGAATATCCGCGCGGCCGCGTTCATGACGGTGTTCGGGGCACTCACCTTCCGGGCGCATATGCTCGGCACGACGCGGCTTTACGCAGTCGACGCTGCACGCTGCCTGCCCGATTGAACAGGCCGCGCTCAATCGCGCCGGAAGATCACGGAGGCGAACCAGCCGGTGATGATCGCCATCAGCGCGGTCGCCAGCCCATACAGAATGCCGTGGTTGACGGCGGCCGAGGCAATGAATTGCTCGACGCCGACCTTCACGACTTCCAGCGCCGACGCGGCCTGCGCCAGATGCGCGCCGTCGGCGAACAGGCGCACATCCACCTCATAGGGACCGACCGGCGCTTCCGCCGGGAGCCTGATCGTGGCGCGGAACAGGTTCGGCGTCAGGAACGTCACGCCGGCCGGATCGTCGACATACAGATGCCGGTTCTGACGCAGCCGTATCAGGGCATCGCGGAAGGTGTCCTCGCCGGACTGGATGCCGGCCGCCACATGCGGGCGCGGAATGACGAAGCTGCCGATTTCCATCCGCCGCAGCACGTCGATCGGCGCAATATCGTCCACCGGGCGGTTGCTCAGGACCGCCATATAGGTCGGCGCGCGCAGGAACGAGCGCGATTCCGCATTGCTCCAGATGCCGAGCACGCGGTCCATGCGGCGGACCACCAGCGTCTGACGCGGGCCTGTCACCGTCACCACGATGTCGTAGCCGCCGCGCCGCGCCACCGTGCGGCCGTCGCGCTCGATCGCGCCGAACAGGACC
>JAEVZN010000223.1 GCA_023392205.1 Pseudomonadota bacterium | reverse complement strand
GAACACGCATCACCCGCGCGCGCGCCGCCGTCATCCGCGCCGGCCCCGGCCCGGCGAGGCGCACGCCGACGCGATCGCGCGCCGCGGGCAGAGTATGGCCCATCCGCAGGGCCATCGCCAGCACGCTGCCGCGTGCGCCGAGCGTATAATCGGCCACCCAGTCGATGAAGCGGCGCAGCTCCCCGCGCAATGGCGGGATGTCGAGCTTGCCGTCGATGTCCTTGAGTTTGTTATGTAATCCCGGCCGCGCCTCGGTCTCCGCCCAGACCACACCGGTATAATGATTGGGGCCGAGCGGCACCGCCACGACGTCGCCGGGCGCGACCGACATCCCTGCCGGCACGCGATAGGTATAGGGCCGGTCGAGGGCAACCGGCACCAGGACATCGACGGTTTTCAAGGCCATTCGGAAGAGACTTTCGCCCGATTCCGGGCGCTTAAGGAAGGGTGAAGGGTGGGCTGATAGACCATCCCGCATGTCCGCGCGCCAGAAATCGCAGCAATCCGGGGATGCTCTGCCCTTCTCTGCCGATGTTCTGGCGGAATTCTGCCGTTGGTCTGACTTTCTCTGTCACCAGAAGAGGATGTCGCCGAAAACGCTGGATGCCTATCGCCGCGACGTCACCCAGTTCCTTTCCTTCATGGCGGAGCATCTCGGCGGCGGGCCGTCCCTGGCCGATCTCGCAGCCCTCGCCCCGCGCGACGTGCGCGCCTTCATGGCCGCCCGGCGCGCGTCCGGGATCGGCGGCCGTACGCTGATGCGCCAGCTGGCCGGCGCGCGCTCCTTCACGCGATTCCTGGAGCGCGACGGCAAGGGCAAGGTTGGGGCCCTCAATGCCGTGCGCGCGCCGAAAATCCCGAAGAGCCTTCCCAAGCCGCTGACCGTGCCGTCGGCCATGCGCCTGCCCGATACCGGCCTGCGCGCGGGCGAGGATCGCGAGCCCTGGATCTTCGCACGCGATGCGGCCGTGCTGGCGCTGCTCTACGGATCGGGCCTGCGCATCTCCGAAGCACTCGGCCTGAAGCGCGGCGATGTGCCGGAGCCCGGCGCGGGCGATACGCTCACCGTCACGGGCAAAGGCGGCAAGACCCGCATGGTGCCGGTGCTGCAACAGGTGCTGCAACTGATTGCCGATTACATCTCACTCTGCCCCTACGACCTGCCCGCCGACGATGTGTTGTTCGTCGGCGCCAAGGGCGGTCCGCTGTCGCCGCGCATCATCCAGTTGACGATGGAGCGGTTGCGCGGTGCGCTTGGTTTGCCGGACAGCGCGACGCCGCATGCGCTGCGGCATTCCTTTGCGACGCATC
Source organism: Pseudomonadota bacterium (assembly GCA_023392205.1). GTDB lineage: Bacteria > Pseudomonadota > Alphaproteobacteria > Rhizobiales > Xanthobacteraceae > Pseudorhodoplanes. Next base: position 2,573 of record JAEVZN010000223.1, on the reverse strand, counting down.
TCCTCTCGCGCGGCGGCGATCTGCGCGCGATCCAGGAATTGCTTGGCCACGCCTCGCTGTCGACCACGCAGATCTATACCGCCGTCGATACCGACCGGCTGCTCGACGCCTACCGCGCGGCGCATCCGCGCGCGTGAGGCTTGCGCTTTGCGGCGTTGCGGTCAAAGCTGCAACTGCTTGCTCTGCTGCATCCGGTCGGACCACAACCATGCGAAATCCTCTTGCGCCGGCATTGCTGGCGCTCCTGCTGACCGGCGGCTCCGCTCTTGGGAGCGGTGGCGTGAGTTGCGAGGCGGAAGACAAGACGATCCGCTTTTCGGCACAAGCCGGCATCAACAATCTTGGTGCCGACTTTTTCAGCTTCAAGGCGTCGCTCGATATCCTCGCACCCGGTACGCCGAAGGACTTCCGCAAGCTCGATCTCAGCAAGAGCCTGACGCAGCGCTGGTTCGACAACCGCAATCTGAAACTGCGGATGTATCACGAGCGCAGCGCCGAACCGCATGGCTCGGTCGATCTTGTCATCGAAGCCTGGCCGCGCAAGGATGACGAGCTTGAATATCGCGGCGGCTATGTGCTGACGATCTTCGATCTGCCGCGTGGCACATCAGAAGGCCAAACAACCGTCCTGAAAGGCCGCGTGACCTGCTCGGTGGGTTGAACGTCCTTGCTGCGCGCAATCTGACACCGGTTGAGGACGTTCGAGAGGAAACGACCATGCGCGATGCCTCCGCCCGGAACCTGAAAGACGCAGCGTCAGACCTTGCTGCGCTGGAAGAATCCGTCGAGACACAGCATCTTACGCCCGGATGGATCACGCGCGACGCGCCGATCGTGGCGGCCGACAAGCGCACGCGCTTTCAACCCGCACTTTGGCCTTACCTCACCGCGAAAGCGGCGCTGGACGAGGCCGGGCATCTGGTCGATCTGGCGCTGGCCGAGCGCCGCAATCTCATCATGAAGAATCCGGCGCCCGGCATCGCATGGGAAACGAGCCTCACGCATGTCTGCGCCTATCAGATGATCCTGCCGGGCGAGCAGGCGCATTCGCACCGGCATTCCTGCAACGCCTTGCGCGTCATCATCGAGGGCGACGGCGCCTATTCGATTGTCGATGGCGAACGCATGCCGATGAACAGCGGCGATGTCGTGCTGACGCCGGGCAATTGCTGGCATGGGCATGGCCATAGAGGCGACGTGCCGGCCTATTGGCTCGATTGCCTCGATGTCCCGCTCGGCCATCTTCTGGAGACCATGTATTTCATGCCGCATCCGGATGGGATCGAGCCGGTTGTGCGGGAGGTGAGCGCGAGCCCGTTCCGGTTTGCGCGTGACGACATAGCGCGCGGGCTGGATCGCGCGCCCGGCGATCCCGAGGGGCGGTTTGGAGCATCGATTGTCCTGCCGACGCCCGGCATGGCCTCGACCGGACTACTTGTGTTCCGGCTCGGTGCGGGTGTCACAACACGCCGCCGCCGGACGACGGCAAACCGGATTTATTCCGTGATGTCAGGGTCCGGTGTCACCGAAGCCGGAAAGGTCAGCATGACATGGACGCGCGGCGACACATTCCATGTCCCGTCCGGCGTGTGGTTCGCGCATTGCGCCAGCGACGACGCGCAGCTCGTGGAAATGTCCGATGCACCGCTCATGCAGTTCATCAATCATTTCCGCGAAGAGCTGGAATAACTCAGGTCACACCCGCACCATGCCGCCATCGACATAGAGCGTCTGGCCGGTCATGAACGCGGAATCGTCGCTCGCCAAAAACGATACGGCGCCGGTGAGATCGTCCGGCACCTGCACGCGGCGGATCGCCTGCAATTTCGCGATCTGCGCGAATTCCTCGTCCATGTCCTTGCGGCCGGAACGTGGCGCACGGCCCTCTGTACCCGGCGTGCGGGTCAGGCTCGGCGCGATCGCATTCACCGTGACGCCGTGATTGGCGAGTTCGGTCGCCAGCGCCCGCGTGAAGCCCACGACGCCGCCCTTGCTGGCAATGTAATGCGTGTAGCCGGACGCCACCGAATTGACGGTCGAGGACGAGAGATTGACGATGCGTCCCCATCCGCGCCGCTTCATGCCGGGTGCAAATGCCTTCGCCATGAGAAACACCGCGTCGAGATTGAGCGCCATCACGCGCTTCCAGTCGGCGAAGGTGACCTCCTCGAACGGCTGGATCGGATAGATGCCCGCATTGTTGATGAGAATATCGCAGCGGCCAAAGCGGCGGTCGACTTCAAGCGCGAGATAGCCGACCTGATCTTCCCCGGTGATGTCGCAGGTCACGCTCATGGCTTGGCGGCCGGCGGCCTCCACCATGGCGGCGGTGTCGTCGCAGGGGTTGATATCGACCAGCACGACATGCGCACCGTCCCGCGCCAGCCTGCGCGCGAACGCCTGACCGAGCCCGCCGGCGGCGCCGGTGACGAGGGCAACCTTGTTGTCGAGAGCATTGCGGGTCATGGGCGCCCCGAGTGGAGAACAAGACGTTGTGGGTGAGGGTGGTGCAGACATCGTGGCGCCAGGCTGCTTTTTCACCATCCCCCTTGTGGGGAGGGTCGTCCGGAGAG
>JAEVZN010000220.1 GCA_023392205.1 Pseudomonadota bacterium | reverse complement strand
TGGGAGGCCTATCTCACCTGGGTGACGGGCTTCGGCCTGCTGATCATCCAGTATTATGTGCATGCCAGCGCCTATCTCATCGATCCGCAGGTGATGCCGCTTGAGCCGTGGCAGGCGATTGCGCTGTCGATCTTTTCGCTTTTGGCCGGATGGGTGATCTATGACGGGATCTGCCGGTTTCTCGGCGACCGCACGGTTTTGCTGGCGGCCGCTGTCTTCCTGCTGATCCTGCTGGCCAGCTTTTTCTATACCAATGTCTTTTCCGGCCGCGGTTCCTTTATCCATGTCGGCGCCTTCATCGGCACGATCATGGCCTTCAACGTGTTCATGGTGATCATTCCCGGCCAGCGCATCATGGTCGGCCAATTGCTGCGCGGGGAGGAGCCCGAGGCGAAATACGGGAAGGTCGCCAAGCAACGGTCGCTGCACAACAATTACCTGACCCTTCCGGTCCTGCTGATGATGGTGTCGCCGCATTATCCGTTCCTGTCGGCGCATCCGCATGCCTGGATGGTGGTAGCGCTGATCCTCATCACCGGCGGCCTGTTCCGGCATATCCTCAACCGGGTCGATATCGGCGAGCCGTGGGAGAAATACGGATGGGCGGCGCCGGTCACAGCCTTCGCGCTGCTCTGCGCGATCTTCCTGACTGCACCGAGCGACCGTGCCGACAGCGGACCTGCGGTGAGCGATTCCGAAATGCTGGCACTCAGCGCGAAGCATTGCACGATGTGCCACGCGCGCCGGCCGACGCATGAAAGCTTCAAGGAGGCGCCGAAGAATGTTAGCCTCGAAACCGTTGCCGAGCTGCGGCGCTATTCCCAGCTCATCATGACTCAGACGGTCCGCAACAAGGCGATGCCGCTCGGCAACCAGACCAACATGACGGACGAGGAACGCGAACAGATGGGGCGCTGGCTGCGCGCACGCTGATGAAGCCCGATCCCAGCGACATCGCAGCGGCGGAATCCCTCGGCTTGCGCGCCGAGGCGATGCTTGAGGCGTTGGCGGATATCTCGTCGGAGAAGCCGCGTTTGACCCGGCTCTTTCTGTCCGCCGAGCATCGGCGCGCGGCCGATCTGGTCGGCGGGTGGATGCGCGAGGCGGGACTGACCGTGAGCGAGGATGCGCTCGGCACCGTGCGCGGGCATTGGCGGCCCGACCTGCGCAAGCGGCTTCTGATCGGTTCGCATATCGACACGGTCATCGATGCCGGGAAATACGACGGCATGCTTGGCGTCGTGGCGGCAATCCTCGCCGTCGGGACATTGCAGGGGCAGGGTGCGGATTTGCCCTTCGGCATAGATGTCCTCGCTTTTGGTGACGAAGAGGGATCGCGCTTCCGCAGCACGTTGTCGTCGTCGTCGGCCTGTGCCGGCGTGTTCGACCGCGCCGCCCTGTCCTTTGCCGACCGCGATGGCATTACGCTGTCCGATGCCATCAAGGCCTATGGCGGCGACCCCGATGATATCGCTGCCGCCGCCTATCGTCCGGAGGACGTGATTGCCTATCTCGAATTGCATATCGAGCAGGGGCCGGTGCTGGAAGCCGCCGACCAGCCGCTCGGTGTGGTGACCGGCATCGTCGGCCAGAGCCGGATGCGGGTCGTTGCGATCGGCGAAGCCGGTCATGCCGGCACAGTGCCCATGACCATGCGGCACGATGCACTTGCCGGTGCGGCCGAACTGATGCTGGAGATCGAGCGGACCGCGATCGAGAATGCCGACGACAATATGGTGGCAACAGTCGGCCGCATCGAAGCGTCGCCAGGCGCTACCAATGTCATCCCCGGCCGTGTCGGTTTTTCGCTGGAGTTCCGCTCTTCTACCGATGAGCGGCGGAAAGCGGCCATCGAACAGACGAAGGCCGATGCGCGGCATATCGGTGTGCGACGCCAGCTCGAATTCGGCTTCGAACCTTTTCACGAGACCGATACCATCGCCTGTCCGGTGGATTTGCAGGACGTGATCGCGGAGGCCATTACCGGGCTGGGATACGCAGGATTGCGGCTGCCGTCCGGCGCCGGGCATGATGGCATCGCCATGTCGCGACTCTGTCCTGTCGGGATGATCTTTGTGCGCTGCCGTGGCGGTGTCAGTCATAATCCGGCGGAATATGCGAGCGCCCCGGACATGGGCGTCTCCGTCATCGCCCTCGCGCGGGTCATCTCCCTCATGGCGAAGAAACACAGCGCATGACCGGTTTCATCGACGACAATTTTTCGCGCGAGGTCGAGTTTCTCAAGGGACTGATCCGGGTGCCGTCGGACAATCCGCCCGGCGATTGCACGCCGCATGCGCTGGCTGCTGCGGATCTGCTTGAAGGACTTGGATTTTCGGTTGAACGGTATCGCGTGCCGGATGAAGTGGTGCACCGACACGGCATGATCTCGGCCACCAACCTGATCGTGCGCCAGCGTTTTGGCAGCGGCAAGGGGCCGGTCATCGCGCTCAATGCGCATGGCGATGTGGTGCCGCCGGGCGATGGCTGGACGCACGATCCCTATGGCGCGGAGGAAAAGGGCGGCGCGATTTACGGGCGCGGCGCCGCGGTGTCGAAATCCGATTACGCGACCTATGCCTTTGCACTTCTTGCCCTCATGAACGATCCGGCCGGCCTCGACGGCGTCGTCGAACTGCATCTGACCTATGACGAGGAGATCGGCGGGTTCACCGGTCCGCATTGGCTGCTGACCGAAAAGCTGACCCAGCCGGATTACGTGTTCTGTGCGGGATTTTCCTATGCAGCCGTCACCGCGCATAACGGGGTGCTGCATCTCGAAGTGACAGTGCGCGGCAAGCAGGCGCATGCGGCCATGCCGGAAAGCGGTGCGGACGCATTGGAAGCGGCAAACCGGATCCTTTCTCTCATTTATGCGGAACGCAAAAAGCTTGCCCGGACGACATCGAAATCGCCTGGCATCGGCACGCCAAAAATCACGGTGGGTCTGATCTCGGGCGGCATCAATACCAACGTCGTGCCGGACCGTATCGTCATGCGGATCGACCGCAGGCTCATCCCAGAGGAGAAGGGCAAGGCGGTCGAGCGCGATTTGTTGGCACGGATCAAGCATGCGGGCGCAGGCAAGGGGATCAAGATTTCCTGCGAGCGGATCATCCTGGCAGAGCCGCTGCGTCCGCGTCCCGGTGTCAAGAAGATCGTCGCGCTGCTGCAGAAACATGCCAGGCGCGAATTGCGCACGACCATCCGAGAATCCGGTGTGCCGCTCTATACCGATGCGCGCCATTACAGCGAGGCGGGGATACCGACCGTGCTTTATGGGGCCGGGCCGCGCAGCATTCTGGATGCGAATGCGCATCGCGCCAACGAACACATCAAGCTGTCCGACCTGAAGGCGGCGACCAAGATCGTTGAAGCCACCTTGCGCGATATGCTCAAGTCGTAGCGTCAGAAGCCCACAGCCGTGCCATAGAGATCGTAGGCGTCGACGCGGTCGATCTTCACATTGGCGAATTCGCCGACCCGCAACGGACGGCGGCTTGTGACGTGAACCGAACCATCGATCTCCGGCGCGTCGGCCTTGCTGCGGCCCTTGCCGCCGTTCGGCGTCACCTCATCGATCAGCACCTGCTGGCGCGTGCCGGCCTTGCGCTTGAGACGGCGGGCGGAAATCGCCTGCTGATGTTTCATGAAGCGGTGCCAGCGCTCGGCCTTCACGTCATCGGGCACCGCGCCGTCCAGTTCGTTCGAGGTTGCGCCCGCCACCGGCTCGTATTTGAAACAGCCGACCCGGTCGAGCGAGGCCTCGTCGAGCCATTGCAGCAGCATATCAAAATCCGCATCGGTCTCGCCGGGGAAACCGACAATGAATGTCGAGCGCAGGGTCAGGTCCGGGCAGATGTCGCGCCAGCGGCGGATGCGGTCGAGCGTCTTGTCCTGCGCGCCGGGCCGCTTCATGCGGCGCAACACCTGCGGGCTCGCATGCTGAAACGGAATGTCGAGATAGGGCAGGATCGCGCCCTCCGCCATGAGCGGAATGACCTCGTCGACATGCGGATAGGGATAGACGTAGTGCAGCCGCACCCAGGCGCCGAGCGTGACCAGTTCGCGCGACAGCGACAGAAATTTCGCCTGTACGTCGCGATCCTTCCAGCGGCTCTGCGCATATTTCAGGTCGACGCCATAAGCCGAAGTGTCCTGCGAGATGACCAGCAATTCCTTCACGCCGGCAGCGACCAGCTTTTCCGCTTCTCGCAGCACGTCGGCAGCCGGCCGTGAGACCAGGTCGCCGCGCAGTTTCGGAATGATGCAGAACGTGCAGCGGAAATTGCAGCCTTCGGAAATCTTCAGATAGGCGTAATGGCGGGGTGTGAGCTTCAACCCCTGCGGCGGCACGAGGTCGACGATCGGCTCGTGCACCGGCGGCACCGCGCGATGCACCGCATCCATCACGC
>JAEVZN010000209.1 GCA_023392205.1 Pseudomonadota bacterium | reverse complement strand
ACGCAAGCGTTTGAAGGTCGTTGCGGAAAGAGATTCGCAGATACTTCGGCTGACATTCCGGCACGAAAATCCCGCTGTCGCGCAGGAATTTCTGAACTCTGTCGTCGACATGTTCCTTGCGCGGCAGTCAGAGATCTACGGGAATTCCGAAGCGCCCGCGTTTTTTCGTAGGCAAGCGGAACGCTACGATGCCGAGTATCAGCAGGCTTCAAACAAATTAGCGGAATTTGCCAAACAGCACGCAACTTTCGATATTCGACAGGAAATTGGGCTAAGTCTCAGCAGGCGTGACGGCGTGCTCGCTTCACTTGCAACCACGCAAGGATCAATCGCAGAGAAAGAGGCGCAAGCCGCAAATATTCAAAATACGCTAGCTAAGCTACGAACGCGGATATCGCTGCCATCCGAGATTACCGGGCCGAAACCGAAGGTCTCGCAATCCGAAATCGACGCGCTAACTCGAGATCAGATTCCTTCAAATGAATCGCCGCTTCTTCTTGTTCGTGTATTCCAGGAGTCAGCGCAAACCCTTGTTAATTTGAACGCCTCGATTGTTGGTCTCCGGGCGCTCAAGCAGTCGCAGGAGCAGGCGCTTGAAAGTATCGAAGCAAAGCTTGTCACGCTATCCTCGATCGAATCCGAATTCGAAAGGCTCAAGTCTGAAGTTGAGCAAACATCTGGAGCATTGCAGGCGCATCTGAAACGCGCGCGTGAGGCAGAGCTAAATGTCGATTGGGACGCCAGCGAGCGGCTCAAGAGCATCAGAGTTCTTCAAGCGGCAACCCTGCCGAGCACACCAGTTTTTCCGCCTAAGACAATTTTTATGTTGGTTTTCCTGGTGGCGGGTGCCGTAGCAGGAACCGCGGTTTGCGTCGGGCTTGGAATGCTGAGGCCATCCATAATCCGGAAGGTCTCTGAGGCCGGTAAGAAGAGCGCGGTCTCCGATAATATATTGGATGCATTAAGCGCACTAAGTGCCAGTACCGCACCAAACGCGAAGTCTCATCCGTCCAAAGGCTCGAAGGCCACCTTTGAAGAAGCTTTTCCTCTCGAAGATATCGCGGGCGCACGCGGCTCATCATCACCCGATTCTGAACTGGAACGACCTTTATGGAGGAAGCATAGCCAGGGAGGGGGATGAACAGGCTCGGGTTCCCGGATCGGCCATCCGGGCGTTATCCGAGGTAAGCCTCGACGGCCGAAATAGCGACAAGGCGATCGTCCGCCTCTTAGCTTATCTGGACCAAGGACCGCTTTGTGTTCAGCCGCGGGCATTATCACTCGCAGCGCGAGCCCTGCTGTTACGCAGCCCGCAATGGCCCTGTGGGCTGGGTCGGCGCCCGCAAGCAGTCAACCCTGTAGCAGATCGTCTCGATCTCCTCTCGGAAATTGGCGAGAGCGGTCGTGTCTACCGGATCGTAGATCCCAAGGCCTCTTCTTCGGCAAATCTGAACTCCGTGCTCGAAGCCCTTTCCTTCGTAAGCCGGCGAGAACGATTCTTCCGCCAGCCAGGCGATCTACGAGCCCTTCAGCGGCTCGGGGACGACCATCATCGCCACGGAAATCACTGGCCGGCCCTGTCACGCGTCGAATTGATGCCGGAATACGTCGACGTGGCGATCGAGCGTTGGCAGAGCTTCACAGGTAAGTGCGCGAAGCTCGAACCGCCGCGCCCACGCCCCTGACCCCGCCCAACGGCGGCAAGTCGCAGCATTTCTCGGACTTGGCGGCAGCAAGGGCAGATGCGAGCTGAGGATTCGTATTTTAGCTCCCCCCGGTGTGGACTGCTGTTGTCCGGGCGCGAGCACCAGAAACCGGTCGAATACATGAAGCGGCCGATCGACCGAGTTTCTTGCGAACAACAGCCGCCAGGAAACCCCGCACCGAATGTTGTTGCCACCCTGTTGCTCGCATGATCGCCTCAATTGTAGCGCCTGACGGCCCTCGTAGCATCATGATGACGCGTATCTGTTTGGTTCCCGCGCGATCTTTGGCCGCACGGACGGCCTTGCTGGCAGTTCCTGGCCGACTTCTGTGCGGCGACGCGTCCTTGCGCGTGCCGGGGCGGACGACCTTGCGATGCTTTGACTTTTGACTGGGGGAGCGGGAGTTGCTGGACTTCCGGTTTGTTGATCTGGTCATGGGATCCTCGTGGCATCACGCGGCGCCATCCGCCGCACTGCCACGGCCCCGCTCGGTTAAGTCTACCGGCGGGGCAGATCCGAAGCATCCAAATCGCCTTCAGGCTCGGATAGGAACGCTCAAATCCGCAGACGATGCCAGTCCTTTCTGGGAAGACATCGCCGATAATCGGGGACTCGACCCTCCACTCGGCCATATAAGCGGCGGCCTAGAGGGAACCGCCGGCCATCGGGTTCGTCCCTCTTCAGGGCGAACCAAGCTTAGTGCGTTGCCGAATTCCGGGGATTCTTCACAGCAGTGACAATTCCTGGTCACTCATTGAGTTCGCCTGTCATGACGATGCTCGACGCTGGCGGATCCGCCTTCATTACACTGCCGATGATCGCAGCGTACTCCGCCCCCGCATGTCGGATCGCAGTCAGGCATGACTCAGCCAATTCCGCGTCTATCGCAAAAATGAACCCGCCTGCCGTCTGAGGGTCGAACAGAATGGCCAGCACGGCTGGATCATTTGCAGCATTGCCTGCAATCGATGGTGAAAACTTGAGGTTTTCGGGAAGCAGCGTCGATGTGATACCAGCCCGTGCCAGTCTTAAAACGCCTGGATACAGTGGTAGCGATGGTAAATCCAGTTCGATGCCACGCGCGTTGTCGTCGAGCATCTCCAATAAATGCCCAAGTAGGCCAAAGCCTGTGATGTCTGTTCCTGCCGTAGGTGAGAACGCGGCCGCGGCTCTAGCAATAGATCCCGTGGTTCGTCGCATCGTATTCAGCGCGACGGCAATTTCTCTCCCGCGCGCCTGACCGCGCATCAGTGCCGAAAACAGAATGCCGGTGCCAAGTGGACGCGTAAGGATTAGCTTGTTGCCGGGCTTCATGCCGCGCTATGCGATGAGGCGGTCGTGTTTGACGAATCCGGATACGAAGAAACCAGCCGCAAGTTCGGCGCCTTCGCTGGAATGACCGCCAGCGAGCACAATGTCTTCCTTGCCAAACGATGACTTCGCGCCGGCGAGCAACTGAAAAAGATCCTCCTCGACGCGTGCGGGCTTGGCGTAGGGGAGCACTACGTTGGCCAAAGCGTGTGTTGGTATTCCGCCCTTGGCGAGCACGTCGTTCATGGCATGGACTGCGGCGATCTCGCCGAGCAGATAGGGCTCCGGCCAGAACGCGCGAAAGAAATCAAGCGTCTCAAGTCTCAAATGTGGGCCATGTTCGTCGATAATCGCGACATCATCACGTCCGCTTGCCTTTCCCCCGAGCCTGTCGAGCGCACGCGAGAGTGTCATTGGACCTACCTTGGCGGCACATCCACCACAGCGCATGTCTGCGTCGCCTTGCGGGCCGCTGCCGGCCATCGAAGGCAGAATGTTAAACTTGTTCATGAACGTACGGTCGATGTGGTCTTTCCAATTCCAAACCCACCTTCCACTGAAGGCGAGACCATTTCGGGCAGCAATTGCGTGCTTGCTACCGGTGGAGAGCAGCGTCAAAAACTCCGTCTGCGGAACGAATGGCTTGGCGTTCGCTCCGCGTAGCCGTCGCCGCAGGTTTTCGGTTAGTGGCCGACCTTGGCGGACAGCGAACACACCGGCCTTTTCGCGCTTGTGCTCCAAGACTGTTGCGCAGTCGCCGACAGCAAAGACGTCATCGTCGTCGAGTAGCTGGAGTGTGGGACGTACGGCGAGAAAGCCTCGGTCATCTTTGGGTAGATCAGTTGTCCCGAACCAGTCGGTCGGCCCCGCTTCAGTCGAGAGAAGTACGGCGTCAGCATCGATCGAAATGCCGCTGGCCAGCGCCACTCGCGTGGGCTCGATTCGCACGACGCGCTCCCCTTCGAGAAGATCGATTTTGTGTTCGGCGATGCATTGACGTGCAAGCTTGCGCGCACGCTTGTTGTGTGTGGGAAGCAGTCCGCCAATCCCGATTAAGGAGAACGCGAACTGAGTCGGATCGAGTCCCAACTCCGATGCGCGTGTCAGGAAGCGATGCCGGATCGCGAGGACTAGCTCGAAGCCTGCGGCACCGGCACCGATCAGCACGATTCGGCGAGGGCCATCGGGCGTAAGTGTGGATCGCTCCAGCTCCGACCAACGGCGGAAGAATGTTGAGACCGGCTTGACCGTGATGCCATGCGTATCAGCGCCAGGTACGCAGTCCAACTTCGGCGTGATCCCTACATCGATTGAAAGCAAATCATACCCGAGAGATGGTCGGCCTGCGATCAGCACGCGTTTGCTGGCCCGATCGATGCCGATAGCAGACCCGTGGATCAAGCGCGCACCAGCCCAGCTTGCGAGCCGCACCAGATCAATGTGGCATTCGTCATAGTTATAGTGCCCGGCGATCAGCCCTGGCAGCATGCCGGAGTAGGGTGCATCGAGCTCCCCGGCTACCAGAGTGACGACGGCACCGGGCTCCGGCTTCATGCCGAACGACTTGACGACAGTGACATGCGAATGTCCGCCGCCGATTAGAACGACATGGCGCGATGCGAGACCAAATGCATTCATAATGTCTCCTAGGCGCAGCCCAAAAGTCCTGCTCGCGCATTAAGTCCCGCCTATGACGCGTCGTGAACGGGAAATCCGGACTGTCGGTGAGGGCAGCGGCCACGCAGGCGTGACAGCCTGCTCAAGAGCGACGGAAAGCTTGCCTTTGAGGACTTCACGAGTCTGTTCCTGCGTTGGAGTGGCGGAGGAGGCAGGAGTCGAACCCACCGA
>JAEVZN010000148.1 GCA_023392205.1 Pseudomonadota bacterium | reverse complement strand
GACAGGCGTATCGGCGACGATGCGCGGCAGGTCGCGCATTTCCTTGATGTCGCGGCCGTCGAAACGCACGATGATGTCACCCGCCTCGATCCCGGCAGGCTTGGCCGGACCCTTGTCGTCGACGCCGGCAATCAACGCACCGCGCGATTGCTTCAGGCCGAGGCTTTCGGCGATATCGTCGGTCACCTGCTGGATACGCACGCCGAGCCAGCCGCGGCGCACTTCCTTGAATTCACGCAACTGGTCGATCACGCCGGTCACGACACGCGAGGGCACGGCAAAGCCGATGCCGATCGAACCGCCGGACGGGGAAATGATCGCCGTGTTGACGCCGATCACCTCGCCCTTGAGGTTGAATAGCGGGCCACCCGAATTGCCGCGATTGATGGCGGCGTCGGTCTGGATGTAATTGTCATAGGGGCCGGACTGGATGTCGCGATTGCGCGCAGACACGATACCGGCCGACACCGAACCGCCAAGGCTGAAGGGATTGCCGATGGCGATCACCCATTCGCCCAGCCGCACGCTGTCGGAATCGCCGAAGCTGACCGCCTTGAGCGGCTGTTCCGGCTTGATCTGCAACAGGGCGATATCGGTCTTGGCGTCGCGGCCGACCACTTCGGCCTTGAGCCGCGAACCGTCGTTGAACACGACATTGATTTCCTCGGCTTCGGCGATGACGTGATTGTTGGTCACCACAAGGCCGTTCGGATCGATGACAAAGCCCGATCCGAGCGAGGAGGTGCGGCGCGGCGCGCGCTCGCTCTGGTTCGGCCCGCCCGGTCCACCGCGTCGGTTCTCGAAAAACTCCTTGAAGAAATCCTCGAACGGCGAGCCCGGCGGCAATTGCGGGCCCTGCCCCGGACCGTCGCCCTGCCCCGTTCCCGGCCGGCCTGGCCTTTGTCCCGGCCCCTGCGCACCGGGACGGCCGGCCACCCGCTGCGAGGTGGAGATGTTCACCACGGCGTCGATCACGTTCTCCGCGACATCGGCGATATTTTCCGGCCCGCGTGCAATGGCCGATCCCGGCCAGGCGGGTATTGTCAGCGCGACCGCAACCAGCGCCGCGAGCGCCGGCTGGCGCACCTTGCGGCGTATCTGCACAAGCGAAGCGATAGAAGCCGCCATCCGACATCTCCTGAAGGGCAAATTCAAGCCGACACTGCTCCCGTCCGAACCGTGAGGCAAGAGCAATGCCGCCGCTCAAACACAGTCGTGAATGAGGCGGTTTCACGGCCCTTTCGGCATTCCGTCGCCGGAACCCGATGCCGCTATCCGCGCACGATCCAGATCACGACAATGCCGATCAGGGCGCTGGCAATGCCCACATTGCGCAGCACATGATCGGGGGTCTCCAGCACGCTCAACATGGCGCGCTTGGCGGCGCCCGGAAAGGCCGCAAACAGCAGCCCTTCCAGTGCCAGTACAAGTCCGATCGCGACGACGAGGTCCCCCATCCCGTGTCAGCCCGTCTGCCGCGCGCGCTTTATTGCGGGACCGGCGCTCCCGTCGTTCCCGGTGCGGCCGTCGGTGCCGCCGGGACCGAGGGTCCCCGCGTTTGCTGCGGCTGCTGCGGCTGTTGGTCCTGCTGCGGCGGCGAGCTGACCGAGCGGCCGGTCGGGTCCACGAAAAAGCGGAAGAATTCCGAATCCGGCTTCAGCACCATGCGGGTATCGCCGCTGCCAAGCCCGGCTTCATAGGCCTGCATCGAACGGTAGAAGGCGAAGAAATCCGGATCCTTGCCGAAGGCTTCGGCAAAGATGCGGTTACGGGCACCGTCGCCCTCACCGCGGACCTGTTCGCCGGTGGCATTGGCCTCGGCGAGCAGCACGGTGACGTCACGGTCGGCACGCGAGCGGATTTCCTGCGCGCGCTGCGAACCCTGCGCGCGGAACTCGGCGGCTTCCCGCTGACGTTCCGTCTGCATCCGCTGATAGACCGCCTGGCTGTTCTGCTCCGGCAGGTCGGCACGGCGGATGCGCACGTCGATGACATTGATGCCGTAACGCTGCGCTTCGCGATCGAGCTGCTCGCGGATGCGGCTCATCAATTGGGAGCGCTCGTCACGCACCACCGTCTGGAAAGACGATTCACCGAGCACGCGGCGGAGCGCCGAGTTGAGCAGGGTGGACAATTGCGAATTCGCAGCCGGGATCGTCTGGATCGCCTGATAGAAGCGCAGCGGATCGACGATGCGGTAACGCGCGAAGGCATCCACCACCAGCCGCTTCTGGTCGGAGGCGATGATTTCCTGGGCCGGGTTTTCCATGTCCAGGATGCGCTTGTCGAGATAGACGATGTTGTCGACGAACGGGACCTTGAAATTCAGTCCCGGTTCGCTGACCACGCGGATCGGCTGACCGAGCCGGATCACGAGCGCCTGGCGCGTTTCGTAGACGGTGTAGATCGAACTGTAAGCGACGACGGCGATGACGACTGCGAGAACAAGCGCAACGCCGCCGAGAATACCTAACTTCATGGCTGCCTCCCGTTAGCGGCGCTGTTGCGCTTGGACCGGATTCTGGCCCGTGGTCTGTGCTGCCGCCGCCGGCGTTTGCGCGCGCGGCCGCTGCAATTCGTTGAGCGGCAGATAGGGCACGACGCCCTGCCCGCCATTGCCGACAGCAGTATCGAGAATGATCTTGTCGGTGCCGCCGAACAGCCGCTCCATGGTTTCCAGATACATGCGCTGGCGCGTGATTTGCGGTGCCTTGGCATATTCCTGGAAGACCTGGTTGAAGCGCGAGCTTTGGCCGGTGGCTTCCGCCACGGTCTGTTCGCGATAGGCTTCGGCATTCTGGATGATTTGCGCCGCGCGGCCTCGCGCTTCCGGAACCACCCGGTTGGCGTAGGTCTGCGCTTCGTTCTGCGCGCGCTCGAGGTCGGCGCGGGCCGCCTGCACGTCGCGGAAGGCGTCGATGACCTGCGACGGCGGGTCGACCTTCTGCAACTGCACCTGCGTGATCAGGATGCCGGACTTGTATTCGTCGAGCGTGCCCTGCATCAGTTCATGCACGGCACTTTCGATGTTCTGGCGGGCGCCGGTCAGGATCGGCTGGATGTTGGAGCGGCCGATCACTTCGCGCATGGCGCTTTCGGCCACCGCCTTCACGGTGTTTTCCGGGAACTGGATGTTGAACAGATAATCGCCCGCGCCATCCGGCTTGATCTTCCACAGCACAGCAAAATCCACGTCGACAATATTCTCGTCGCCGGTCAGCATCAGGCTTTCTTCCGGCACATCGCGCACGGCGGTGGTGCCGACGCGGCGCGGGTCTTCGGTGATCCGCATGCCGATATCGATGCGGTTGATGCGCTCGATATTGGCCTTCACCACGCTCTCGATCGGATAGGGAATGTGATAGCCCCAGCCCGCCGGCACGTCGCGCACGTATTTCCCGAAGCGCAGCACCAGCCCTTGTTCGCCCGGCTGGACGACGAAGAAGCCGGAAAAGGCCCACAGCATGATCGCGGCGACCACCGCGAGCAGGATGCCCTTGCTGCCGAAATTGCCACCGCCCGGCAGGACGGTCTTCAGCTTGTCCTGGCTGCGGCGCAGCAAATCTTCAAGATCGGGCGGCGTCGAGCCGCCACCGGTCTGTTGCGGTCCGGATCCCCAAGGCCCCTTCGGTCCCGAACCCCAAGGACCGCCACCTCCGCCCTGATTGCTCCACGGCATATCTATCTCCCTTGAGCCCGCTGGCTCGCTATTCCCGCGCCTTATAGGGGAGCCACCGGCCGCTTACAACGCGCGTTCATGCCGCGCCGAGGCGCTGGTAAACCACAATTGTAAAGCCGTAATCGTCGTCCAAGCCCTGCGGCTGCGGACGGCGCTCCACCTCGCGAAAGACGGCGGGGTCTATTTCGGGGAAATAGGTATCGCCCTGCGGATTTGCATGGACTTTCGTTAATACGATGCGGTCGGTGAGCGGCAGGGTCTGCGAAAAGATCTCCGTTCCTCCGATAATCGCGATCTCGTCCACCCCCCTGCGCAGCGCATCGCCCCGCGCCGCCGCCAGCGCCTGAGCCAGTCCGGGCGCCGTCAGCACGCCCGGCTGCGCAAAATCCGGGCGCCTTGTCACCACGATATTGGTGCGGCCCGGCAGCGGCTTGCCGATCGAAGGCCAGGTCTTGCGGCCCATGATGACGGGCTTGTTCATGGTGACGGAGCGGAAGAATTTCAGGTCCGACCTGATCCGCCAGGGCAATTGCCCGTCTTTGCCGATCACGCCGTTCTCGGCGACGGCCACGACCTGGACGATGGAAATGTGCCGCCCGGCGGCGGGCGGTGCGTCGCTCACACCGCCACCTGCGCCTTGATATGCGGATGCGGATCGTAGCCTTCGAGCACGAAATGCTCGTAGCGGAACGAGAAAATATCGCGCACCGACGGATCGATTCTCATCACCGGCAGCGCGCGCGGCGCGCGCGACAATTGCAGTTCGGCCTGTTCGCGGTGATTGAGATAGAGATGCGCGTCGCCAAAGG
>JAEVZN010000013.1 GCA_023392205.1 Pseudomonadota bacterium | reverse complement strand
CACGACACCCGCCTGCAATTGCGCGGTGATGGCCTCGCTACCGGCGCTTCCGGAGACCGGCACCAGTTGCTCCTTCTCGCGGCTGGTCACAACGGCCGTCCGTCGCCCGCTCAGCAGCGAATGATAGACCCAGCCCTCCGCGCCCTCGGAGTCGCGGATACGCCGCCAATTCTCGAATTCGGCCGTGATTTCGACCGGGAGTCCCGACCGGGTATAGACCCAGGCGACGTCGTGATCCTTGGTCGGCCCGGAGCGGACATTGACCCGGTCCGACTTCAGGCTGACATAGCGCGGCACCGGCAGCCCGCTCGCAGTACCGGCCGCGTTGTCTCCCGCCGCGTGAACCGGCAGGTCCGGCGCACCGATCAGGACCAGGGACAGGGTGAGTTGCAGGACGGTTTGTCTTGATACGGGCATCTGCTACATGAAAACGGCGGCCGGATCGGCATAACCACGAAACGGCGCAGTGTCAGTGAGCCCGGTTAAGGAGGACTGAACGGCGGCCTGAAGCTCCCGGAATCGCGCAAATAGTTTGTCACGTCCTCGATCCGGACACCGCCTGTCGAAAGCCATGCCGAACCGCAAGAAACCCGTCGTCATCGTCACCCGCAAGCTGCCTGACCGCGTGGAAACGCGAATGCGCGAATTATTCGACGCGCAGCTCAATCTTGACGATCATCCGATGAGCCAGGCCGAGCTCGCGGATGCTGTCCGCAATGCCGAGGTGCTGGTCCCGACCGTCACCGACCGCCTCGACGCATCGGTGCTCGCCCAGGCGGGCGAGAAGCTGAAACTGATCGCGAATTTCGGCAATGGCGTCGACAATATCGACGTGACCACCGCCCTGCAGCGCGGCATTACCGTGACCAATACACCGGGCGTCCTGACCGAGGACACCGCCGACATGACCCTGGCACTCATGCTCGCCGTGCCGCGCCGCCTCGCCGAGGGCGCACAGGTGCTCACCGGCGACCACGAATGGGCGGGCTGGTCGCCGACCTGGATGCTGGGCCATCGCATCTGGGGCAAGCGGCTGGGCATTATCGGCATGGGCCGCATCGGCCAGGCGGTGGCCCGCAGGGCGCGCGCCTTCGGCCTGCAGATCCACTATCACAATCGCCGCCGGGTCTCCTCGCAGATCGAGGAAGAGCTTGGCGCCACCTATTGGGACAGCCTCGACCAGATGCTGGCGCGGGTCGACATCGTCTCGGTGAACTGCCCGCATACGCCGGCGACCTATCACCTGCTGTCTGCGCGCCGCCTCAAGCTGATGCGTCCGGAGGCCTATGTGGTCAACACGGCGCGCGGCGAAGTCATCGACGAGAACGCCCTGATCCGCATGATTGCAGGCGGCGAACTGGCCGGCGCCGGGCTGGACGTGTTCGAGCACGAGCCGGCTGCCAATCCGCGGCTGGTGAAGCTGGCGCGGGAAGGCAAGGTTGTGCTGCTGCCGCATATGGGCTCCGCCACGGTGGAAGGCCGGGTCGATATGGGCGAGAAGGTCATCATCAACATCAAGACCTTCATGGACGGCCACAAGCCGCCGGACCGCGTTCTGCCCTCCATGCTTTGAGGCAATCAGGTCCCGGTGCATGGCCCGATCCCTGTGACGGATCGTCGCTATTTTACGCGGCGCTCCCGGACTATTCTGAACCGGATTTTGGACCGGAATTTGCCATCCCGTCGACCGAAGGAGACATCGATGCGCGCCTTGCTCGCTCTTGCGCTGCTGCCGCTCCTGTACACGCCCGCCCAGTCGCAGGCCCTGACCGGCAATCAGATCAAGGAATTGTTTTTCACCGGCAAGCCTTTCGTCGCCAGCAGCACGACCCGGCAGCGCTTCAAGATGACTTTCACACCCGACGGCAAGGCCACCCGCGAACCGCTGAGCAAGCCCGGCGACGTGGTCGAGGGCACATGGAAGATCGTGAAAGAAGGTTTCTGCACATCCTGGAAACCGGGCGCGCCCGCCACTTGCTATCGCCTCGTCCCCAATACCAGCGTGGACAACCGCTGGTCCGTCATGCGCGGTGCGGTGACCATAGCAAGCTGGACCAGACCCGAATAACTCACGCGTGAACGGAGAGATCGCGGATGGTTGGGCGGTCGCCGGTCAACTGATTGTCGGGGTCCCAGCCGTAATTCAATGTCTCGAAGCGCATCGTTCGCGCATCGATCATCAGCAGGCGTCCGACCAGACCCTCGCCGAAATCCACGATTTCGCGGATCGCCTCCAGGGCCATCATCGAACCGAGAATGCCCGGCAATGCGCCAAGGATACCGGCCTCCGCACAGGCGGGGATCGATCCCGCGGGCGGGGCATCCGGAAACAGACAGCGATACGTCGGATTGAGTGTGCCGTCCGGGCGACGCAGATAGGGCCGCAATGTCGTCAAGGTGGCGTCGAAGGTTCCGACGGCACCGGTGATCAGCGGGCGTTCTGCCAGACAGCAGGCGTCGGACACGAGATAGCGCGTGGCGAAATTGTCGGAACCATCGACGATGACGTCATAGGCAGCCACCATAGCCATGGCATTCGCGGCGGACAGCCGCGTCCGATGGCTTTCCACGGCAACATGCGGGTTCAATTTTTCGATTGCCCTGGCCGCGCTTTCCGTCTTGGCCTCACCGACAGCGTCAGTAGTGTGGATCACCTGCCGCTGCAAATTCGACAGCGAAACGATATCGTCGTCGACAATACCGATTGTTCCGATCCCGGCCGCCGCCAGATAAAGCAGGACCGGCGCGCCGAGGCCTCCGGCGCCAACCACAAGCACCCTGGCTCGCTTGAGCGCGGCCTGACCCGGACCGC
Organism: Pseudomonadota bacterium; assembly: GCA_023392205.1. Classification (GTDB taxonomy): domain Bacteria; phylum Pseudomonadota; class Alphaproteobacteria; order Rhizobiales; family Xanthobacteraceae; genus Pseudorhodoplanes. Next base: position 936 of record JAEVZN010000013.1, on the reverse strand, counting down.
CGACCTCGCGCAATACAATGTGGCGGGCATATCGCTCCAGTTCGTGGGCGCTCAACATGTATTTTCATTCCGACAATAGCGGCGTGGTTTCAAAGATCCATCTCGGCGCCTTTTGACATCCCAGACCGAGACCTTGCACAATTGGAGCTGGTACGGCCATCGGCCATTGTTATCCGGAGGACGTCGCATGCGGGCGACAGTTTGGGCAAGCATCGTCGTGATTGGCGTCACGACGCAAGCCTGGGCTCAACAGCCTCCGCAGACGGCTGCGTCTGCCGCGACCTCGGCTGCCAAGAACGGCGCGCATTCGAAATCCAAAGCCCAACCCAAGGCCAAAGCCCAACCCAAGGCCCAATCCAAGTCTGCCGCCGCCAAAAAGAAAAAAGAGGAACCTGAGAAAAGCGACACCTCTTCCGGCGGATCGGCCGCGCCCACGGCCGCGCAGAAGGCGGCCTATGGAGCGCTTTTGGTCAGCGAAAGACTGGCGATACAGTCCGATCTGGTGTGGTCCGGCGATCTCACCGGCGGCATCGATCCGAACTTTGGCCCGCGCGCCATTGCCGGCGTCAGATCTTTTCAGAAGCGCAACAAATTCGATGAGACCGGAATCCTCACCGCCGATCAACGCCAGGCGCTGACCGCGGCAACGCAAAGCCGGCGCGCCTATCACGGATGGCAACTCGTGGAAGACAGCGTCACGCCGGGCGTGCGGCTCGGCATTCCGGGGAGACTCGTCCCCATGAGCGAGACCGGGATGACAGGCAGCCGCTGGTCGTCGGCGCGTGGAGAAATCCAGATCGAGACCTTTCGCGAAAAAATGGCCGGCAGCACTTTGCCGGCCCTGTACGAGGAAATGAAACGCCGCCCGTCCAGCCGCAGAATCGAACAGCAAAGCCTGCAGGCGAATTCATTCAGTCTGTCTGGACTGCAAGGACG
>JAEVZN010000525.1 GCA_023392205.1 Pseudomonadota bacterium | reverse complement strand
GCATTGTAGAGCCGGCGATAGAGCGTGCGTTCGAGCACGACACTGACCGCCGCCGCGGCCAGGAACGCCATCGGCAAGGTGGCCAGGAACGGCCATCCGAATGTGTTGGCGAGCGTGACCGTGACATAGCCGCCAAGCATGGCGAAGGCGCAATGGGCGAGATTGACGAAGTTCATCATGCCGAGTGTGACCGACAGGCCGACCGACAGGAGGAACAGCAGCATCCCGTAGGCAAAGCCGTCGAACAGAACGCCGATGATGGGTGCGAACATGTCTCTCTCGCTGGGTAACGTGCGCCCCTTTCAGGGGCACCGGGCAAAAAGTCAATCGGCAATGCTGTCGGCAGCTCGGTTGACCTGATGGCCGCAAGACAGCGCCCGGAGCCTTGGCCCCGGGCGCTGGTACGTGACGCCGTCCGGGCGGCTTATTTCTTCTTCATCTTCTCCAGCACCGGATCCTTGACGTTCTCGACCTTGTCGAACTCGACATTCTGGATCTTGCCGTCGACCTTTTCTACGCGGCGGATATAGACCGTCTGTACGATGTCGCGGGTGTCGGGATCGATCGAGATCTGGCCGCGCGGGCTTTCCCAGGACATGCCCTTGGCGGCATCGATCATGGCCTGCGCATCGGTGTTGCCGTTGGTCTTCTTCAGCACGTCATAGATGAGCTGCATGCCGTCCCAGCCGCCGATCGAGAAATATTCCGGATTGCGGTTATATTCGGCGTTGAAGGCCTTCACGAATGCCTCGTTTTTGGCCGACTTGTGGGTCGGATCGTAGTGACCGGCGGTGATGATGCCGAGGGCGGCATCGCCCAGGGATTTCAGCGCGCTGTCGTCGGTGACTTCAAGCTGGCCCATCACCGTGGTTTTCTGGGCGTCGATGCCGCGCTCGGAGAGCGCCTTGCCGAGTGCGCCCGGCTGGGCGCCGCCCGGAACCCAGATATAGATGGATTCAGGGTTGAGATCGCGGGCGCGCTGCACGAAGGCTGAGAAGTCCGGATTGGCAACCGGCATCTTCACCTGACCGATCACTTCGCCGCCGGCGTCCTTGAAGGCCGCGGTGAATGCGCCTTCGGCGTCAAGGCCCGGACCGAAATCCGAGACCATCGAATAGACCTTCTTCACGCCGTGTTTGGTTGCCGCCCAGGTACCGAGCGCGCTGTTGAGCTGGGGTGTGGTCAGCGACACGCGCGCCATATAGGGCGACTTGGTGGTGATGATCGAGGTGGCGGCATACATCACCACCATGAACTTCTTGGCCTGGTTGGAAATGTCACCGGCCGCGAGCGCGTTCGGAGTCAGCACGAAGCCCGCCAGAATGTCCACGCCATCACGGACGACCAGTTCCTGGGCCAGCCGGCGCGCGACGTCGGGGGCGATGCCGCCGGTATCCTTGCGGATGAATTCGATCTTGCGGCCGGCCACAGTGTCGCCGTTCTGCTTCACGAACAGCTTGATGGCATTGTCCATTTGTGTGGCAGCGTCGGCGAACTGCCCGGAATAGGGCATGATCAGACCGATCTTGATCGGCTTGCCCTGCGCCAATGCGCTGCCTGCGGTCATGGCCGCGGCGGCAGCAAGGCCGATAGTCCATAAGCGTTTCGACATACTCACTCCTCCTGATGCATTGTTGTCCGTCCGGCCTGTCCCGGCCGTCCGGCTTGAGAATTCCGGCTGTTGTCAGCCGGTGGGTGTCTGAGGGCCGCCCGAACCCGTCCTGGGGCACAGCGCGAAGCGGATGTGCGGCATGCTTAAGCGGCTGAAGGTGTGGCTGGTGGCGGGTTCTGCCTGCGCGGCCGCATCGGATGAACGATCCAATGCCGCGCAGCGGCCCGATCCTCGCCTGTCGTAACTCCCAAGTTCTTGTAACCGATCGATTTTTTCGCGAACCTAGCGATGCCCATGCGCGCCGTCAAATGAGGCATGCGCATGGCTGCGTCTGCATCCTTGCACGCCATGCGGGGCGAAGCGCGTTGGGCGCAATGATGGGCAATTGCGCGCTGTGGCGAATCCGGTAACGAAGACAGGTTTGTTCCGTTAAGCTTGATCCCACCGGCAGAGAACTTGCATCGAAGGTCGTATGTCCGCACTCCAATTCACGCTGAATGGCCGCGCGATATCGGAACAGGCTGTATCTCCGACAACGACGCTGCTCGACTATCTGCGGCTCAACGCCCGTCTGACCGGCACCAAGGAAGGCTGTGCCGAAGGCGATTGTGGCGCATGCACGGTCGTGATCGGTCAGCCAAAAGCGGACGGCAGCCTTGCCTGGCGCGCCATCAATTCCTGTCTGGTGATGGTGCCGCAGATCGACGGCCTGCCGGTGCTGACTGTCGAGGGACTGGCGCAGCCGGATGGCAGCCTGCATCCGGTGCAGCAGAGCCTGGTCGATGCCGATGCCACACAATGCGGCTTCTGCACGCCGGGCTTTGCCATGGCGATGTTCGCCCTGGCGCAGGACTCAACCCTCGAAAGCGGCGACGCGCGCGACGACGACACCATTCACGAGGCGCTGGCGGGCAATCTGTGCCGCTGCACCGGCTACCGCCCGATTGTCGAGGCGTGCCGCAATATGCGCACGGCGCCCGCCGGTTGCGGCGAGGGCAAGCCGGTGGGAATGGCGGCTCCGGAATACCGGAACGGGTCGCAGGTCTATCTCGCGCCGCAAAGTCTCGGTGAACTGGTGGAGGCGAAGGCCGCCTATCCGGACGCCATCGTGCTGGCCGGCGGAACCGATCTGGGTTTGCGTGTATCCAAGGAGCGCGAGGCGTTTCCGGTCGTGATCTCGACGCAATGGGTGCGCGAATTGCGCGCGATTGCCGAGAACGACAAAGCGCTGAACATCGGCGGCGGCGTCACCTATACGCAGGCGTTGCCATTCCTCGACCGGCACTTTCCGTCCTTTGCGGCATTGGTGCGCCGCATCGGTTCGCGCCAGATCCGCAATCTCGGCACGCTGGCCGGCAATCTCGCCAATGCCTCGCCTATCGGCGATACCATCCCGTGCCTCTTGGCGCTCGACGCCACAATCGTCCTGCGCTCGGCACGCGGCAGGCGCGAGGTGAGAGCGGATGATTTCATCACCGGCTATCGCAAGACAGTCATGCAGTCGGACGAAATCATCGAAGCGATTCTTATTCCGCTGCTGGAGCACGGCACGCAATTCACCGCCTACAAATTATCGAAGCGCTTCGATCAGGACATCTCGACCGTGATAGGGGCGTACAGGCTTCGCCTGCAGGATGGCCGGGTGACGGAATTGCGCGCGGCCTATGGCGGCATGGCTGCGAAAGCGCAACGGGCCACGTATCTCGAAGAGGCGCTGACCGGCAAGCTCTGGCAGGCGGAGATGCTTTCAGGGGTGGACGTTTTACTGGCGCGCGATTTCGCGCCCATGACCGATCATCGCGGCACGGATGCCTATCGCCGCCGCGCTGCCGCCAATCTGGTGCGCCGCCTGCAGGCTGAAACTGAAGGCGCGCCCATACAGGTCTTCGCGTTATGAATGCGCCCCTGTCCCGCATCCGTGGCGGCGTTCATACGTCCGTCCGCCATGACAGCGCTGCCGGTCACGTTTCCGGCACCTCGCTCTATCTCGACGATATTCCGAGTGTGGCCGGTGCGCTTGAAGTGGCGCTCGTTCTCTCGCCGCATGCCCATGCGCGCATCATACGCATCGACCTGTCGAAGGCGCTCGCCGCCGATGGCGTCGCGCTCGCCATCACCGCGAAGGACATTCCGGGCAAGAACGACATTGGTCCGATCCGTACCGACGAGCCGTTGCTGGCAACGGACCTCGTGGAGCATGAGGGGCAGATCGTGGCGGCTGTTGCGGCTACAACGCTCGATCAGGCCCGCGCGGCGGCAAAGCTGGTCGAGGTTGAGTATGAGCTATTGCCGCCGGTATTGACACCCGAGGACGCGATCGCGCGCGAAAGCTATGTGTCGCCGGTGCAGACCATGCAGCGCAGCGATCTTGCGCAGGCCTTTGCGTCGGCGCCCCACCGGCTGTCCGGCGAATTTCGCTGCGGCGGGCAGGATCATTTCTATCTCGAAGGCCAGATCGCCATCGCCATGCCGGGCGATGCTCGTGACATCCATATCTTCAGCTCGACCCAGCATCCGACCGAAGTGCAGCATGGCGTCGCGCATCTGCTCGGCATTCCCTTCAATGCCGTGACAGTGGAAGTGCGCCGCATGGGCGGGGCCTTCGGCGGAAAAGAGAGCCAGGCGACCATCATCGCCGGCATCGCCGCGGTGATGGCCTGGCATGCGCGCAAGCCGGTCAAGCTGCGGATGACACGCGACGACGACATGCGCGCAACCGGAAAGCGGCATCCTTTTCTGTTCCGCTACGATGTCGGTTTCGGCGATGACGGCGCACTCTTGGCGCTCGATCTGACGCTGGCCGCCAATGGCGGGCATGTCGCCGATCATACGCCGGCTGTGCTGACGCGCGCGCTCTGTCATGCCGACAATTGCTATTGGCTGCCGGTGCTGCGGTTTCGCGGGCTGGCCTGCAAGACCAACACGGTCTCCAATACCGCCTTCCGCGGCTATGGCGGTCCGCAGGGCATGTTCGCGATCGAGACCATCCTCGATATCGTCGCGCGCCATCTGCGCATGCCGCTCGACGCGGTACGCCGCCGCAACCTCTATGGCACGGACCGTAACAACGTCACGCCCTACGGCATGACCGTCGAGGACAATATCACGGCCCGCGTGATGGAAGAGTTCGACCGGTCGGTGGACCTGACCGGGTGGCGCAACAGCGTGGATGCCTTCAACGGGACTAGCCCGATCCTGAAAAAGGGATTGGCGACCATGCCGGTGAAGTTCGGCATCTCCTTCAACCGGCCGGCGCTCAATCAGGCGGGCGCGCTGGTGCATGTCTATATGGACGGCAGCGTCACCCTGAATCACGGCGGCACCGAGATGGGCCAGGGCCTTTTCATCAAGGTGGCGCAGGTGGTGGCCGAGACTTTCCAGATCGATATCGACCATATCCGCATGAGCGCGACCACGACCGGCAAGGTGCCGAACACGTCGCCGACCGCGGCCTCGTCCGGCTCCGACCTGAACGGCATGGCGGCGCAGAACGCCGCCGAGCAGATCCGGGAGCGGATGGCCGATGTCGCCGCCGAGCAATTCAATGTTCCCAAGGGCGAGATCGTGTTCTCGTCGAACCGCATCTATGCCGGCAATCGCTCGATGTCGTTTGCCGAACTTGCGGCCCTGTCATGGGAGAAACGCGTGTCGCTGTCGGCGACCGGCTTTTACCGCACGCCGAAAATCCATTGGGATATGGCGACCAGCAGCGGCCGGCCCTTCTATTATTTCACTTACGGCATGGCGGCGGCCGAAGTCGCCATCGATACTCTGACTGGCGAGATGCGGGTGCTGCGTGCCGAGTTGCTTCAGGATTGCGGCGACTCGCTCAATCCCGCCATCGATCTCGGACAGATCGAAGGCGCCTTCGTGCAGGGCATGGGCTGGCTCACGACCGAAGAACTGGTCTGGGACGACAAGGGCCGTCTGCGCACGCATGGCCCCTCGACCTACAAGATTCCCGGCAGCCGTGACGTGCCGCCCGTGTTCAATGCGCGCATCCTGCAGAATGCACCAAACCGGGAGGAGACGGTCTTCCGCTCCAAGGCGGTCGGCGAACCGCCGCTGATGCTGGCGCTCTGTGTCTGGCTTGCCGTCCGCGATGCCATCGCTTCGGTCTCGCCGGATGGCATATTGCCCGCGCTCGACGCGCCGACCACGCCGGACCGCATTCTGGCAGCGGTCGACGCGGTCAGGGCGCGTGGAGCGATGTCCGTCTAGAGGACGAGCGCGCGGGCGATATCCTCAGCCTGCGCGGTCTTTGTGGCGATTTCCTTTTCAAGCGCAATGTTGAGCCGGCCAAGCTCGTTGAGCCGGTCCTCCTGCGATTTCAGCGTATCGATATAACGTCGGCCAAGATCGGTCGTCGCGCCCACCGATTGCAGATTGGAGCGCACGCGGATCTGGTCGGCCACGATGCGGGCGCGCTCGGAATCAAGCTGCATGCGCGCCGCGCGGGCCTTGTTGATCTCCTGCACGATGCCGCCGAGCTTCGCGATCGTCTCCTTCAGCGCCGGGGTCTCGTTCTGAAGGCCGCGAATGCGCGTCACCATGTCGTCGATGCCGAGATCGGTGAGGACCACGGCTTCGCTGTCGGTCCGCTCGGTGACAAAGCTTGCTTTCGTAGTCTGCCCCTTCGGCGCGACGATCCGGTAGCGGTAATGCGTGGGAGTCACTTCCACGTCCGTCATGGTGGAGGCCGGTTGCCAGCCGGGCACGCGCGCCTCCTCGACGACGATGATACGATCTTCGTCCGGCGGTGCGGTGACCTCGTAATTGACATTGCGCCGGGAGCGGCTGGTCAGGGTCAGCGTTCCGTTCAGGGCCTTGCCGAGAGTCGTGGTCACGATGCCGCGGTCGTCGCGATTGATCGCTGTTCTGGTATCCAGCGCAAAATTCGCAAAGCGCGTGGCCGAACTCGGCATCAGCGGCAGGACCGCATCGCCGACGAAATTCGTACCGCCATCGCCGGACACTTCAAAAGCCGTGACCAGTCCGCCCGGCAGACCGGCCCCGGTATTGTTGGTGATGCGCGCCGAGGCCAGCGGACGGCTGGCCGAGACATCGGGCTGATACAGATAGACCCGCTCGGCCGAGACATCGCGGTCGAGAAAGGGCAGCATCATGGTGTGGCCGGTTGTGAGCGTGATCCGGTCCGGGAAACGGAACAGGAGTTGGGTCGCGGCCTCTTCGGCTTCGGCGCTCTGCGCGGGCTCGGCCGGCGGGATCGGCCGCGGGCCTGTCACCGCAAAGCCGGGGGCGCCCGGCGCCATCGCTGCCGGTTGCGGCGAACGCGCGAGGCGTGTGCGCCGGGCATCTTCTTTCTGCGCGACCGGCGCCGCCCCATCCTGCACATCGTCTGTGCGCGGGATCACCCGAACGGACGTGCCGACCGGGATTTCCGGGCGGTCGGTGAACAATGCCGTGTAAAGCGGCTGGCGCAGTGCCACCGGATTGCCGGACACCAGCACGATCTCGACATCCTTCCAGTCGCCGCCGGTCAGGTTCTCGATCACCGCCCAGCCTTGCAGGCGGGTTTCGCCCTTGTCCTTGGGAAGCACCAGCCGGTAGGCGGTCTTCCAGACCGGGGCTGCCACCACATAGCTGATCGACACTTCGCGCTCGCCCTCGCCCACAAAGCTGACCGACACCTGCCGCTGATCCTTGGCGCGGTTGTCCGTCATGCCGGCCAGCAGGCGTTCGATCTGATTGCGGATCTGCGGATCGGCGAACCGCAATTCGGTAACGTCTTCGAGGATCGCCTGCACCAGACCGGCCGGCGACATCA
>JAEVZN010000476.1 GCA_023392205.1 Pseudomonadota bacterium | reverse complement strand
CCACCGAATTGCGCACATAGGCATCTTCCTCGCGCGCGCGGGCGAACAGCTTCAGCGTCAGGATATTCGTATAGGTGTCGACAATGCGCCCGGTCATGATCGAGCGCGCCTCGGAGACCTCGACCGAACGGTCGCGCATGCGCGGCACGAACACGCGCAGCAGGATCGCATAGCCGACGAACCAGATGACGATGGGGGCGGCCAGCCGCGGATCGGCGGAGGCCAGCAGGATGATGGCGCTGGTGCCGTAGACGAGGATGTACCAGACCGCCGTGATCATCGAGACCAGGCTCTCGCGCAAAGCCGGGCCGGTCTGCATCACCTTGTTGGCGATGCGCCCGGCAAAGTCGTTCTGGAAAAACGCCCAGCTTTGCCGCACCACATGCCAGTGGTTCTGCCAGCGGATCATGTTGGCGACATTCGCCGCGATCGCCTGATTGGCGACGATGTTCTGTGCGGTGATGGCAAGCGGGCGCGCCACCAGCAGGATCAGCGCCATGCCGACAAGTATGTGCCAATGCTGCGCGAACAGCGCCTGCGGTTCGGTGGTGGTGACGAGCGTGACAACGCGGCCGATAAACACCGGAATCGAAGCGTCCAGCAGCGCGACGATGAAGCCGGTGACAAACAAAGCCGCGAACAGGCCCTTCGCCTGACGCGCGAAATGCCAGTAGAAGCCGGCCAGCGTCGCCGGCGGCTCCGGGTTTTCGGGCAGGCTTGTGGGCCGCAGGGCCTTTTCGAAATAGGACAGCATTGCAGGTCACGCCGGACAGCAAGACGGCGCCGCTTGAATTGCGACGCCGTCCGGCCGTGATGAATATCGGATCGGCGAAACCTAGTCCTGCTTCATGTCCGCAGCATGGCGGGCCTGCGCGGCACGGGCGGCGATCTCGGCGACGTCCGGGCAGGCGGCTTCCGGGGTCTCCAATGCGGGATCGGGCGGGCCGGCCAGAAGCACGCTCATGCCGGCGGATTCGAGCACGTCGCCTGTGGGCGCCTGCCAGTGGCGGCCGCGTTGCAGATAATAGAGCGTCAGCCCCGAGACCAGTCTTTCGCGGGCTTCCGGGCAGACCGCAGCCATCGACGGACGCAGCGGCTGGTCGGGCATCGCCATGCCGCCCGATGCGGCCGGTTCGGTGTCCGGATTGTCGCGGTGGCCCACACCGTCGGTCGCGGAGGCCTGCGCCGGGTTCACATCCGGCGCGCTGCCGGTGGTCAGCGGCGCGTCCTGCTCCGCAGCCGGCTGATTGAAGGCGCCGGAGACGAACAGCACCAGATTGGCGAGCAGCAGGCCGCCGATGAAGAATGCCAGAAGGCGGACAGGCGACAGCGGCGCACGTTGGACCGGCATCGGCGCTATTCCATGCTCGGCCGGCATCCGGTCGCGGAAGCGCCGGCGCACGGGCTGCATTGCGGGCGGAAAAAGAATTTGCTGGAGGCGCGATACAATCATGGTGCCGACATCGAGTTCGAAATCCGGAATCCAGAAATCCGGTCCGCGATGTGCTAGCGCCGCCGTGCCTTATTACCGCTTAAAGACCGATATTGATGCGAAGGTCTGGTGAGCCTGGCGCTAACGCATCCCGTCAAATTGCAGATAGTTCCGGTTCCGGCCAATTCAATTGGCAATTTCCGGTAGCAGATTTGAAGGCCGCGAATTGTCTCACATGCGCCTGGCTGGAAAGCGACGTCCCGCGCCGGGCGCGGGACGTGCGAAGCCTGATCGCTCAGCGATGCTGAACGACGATCTTGGTGCCGACCGGCACGCGCTCATAGAGATCCTCGATCTCCGAATTGACCAGACGGAAACAGCCCGACGACACCGCATGTCCGATCGTGTTCGGCGCATTGGTCCCGTGCACGCGATAGACGGTGCTGCCGATATACAGCGCGCGCGCGCCCATCGGGTTGCCGGGTCCGCCGGCCATGAAGCGCGGCAGATAGGGCTGGCGTGCGATCATTTCCTGCGGCGGCGTCCAGTCCGGCCATTCCGCCTTGCGGCTGACGCGATGCGTACCGCCCCAGGTGAAGCCGTCACGGCCGACACCGACGCCATAGCGGATGGCGCGGTTGTTGCCCTGCACGAGATACAGGAAGCGGTCATGCGTGTTCACGATGATCGTGCCCGGCGCTTCGCTCGTGCGATAGAACACGGCCTGACGCCGGTATTCGTAAGGCAGGTTGAAGCCGGCATTGCCGTCCACGCCGGGCGGCGGTTCATTGATGGTGGGCGGCGGGATCTGGTCCCTGATCTGGCCGCTGACGGAACCGGGCAGGGCGATCACAGCAATTGCACCGGCCAAGGCAAAGATGCGCAAACAATTCATATTCGAGACGAGGCTCCCCTCCGAAATTACATTTGTGGCAAGTGTGAACGGAATATGTGGCGAGATTCAATACACATGCGGATGATCGAGGCGGATGCCGCATCCGGCGCCCCCTCTGTCACCAGAAAGCCACATCTTCGATTGCCGCCCCGACCGTACAGGACGGGCGGGGCCATATGCGCCATTACCCGGCGTTATTGCGGGCCGAGGCCGACATAACCCGCGATTTTCCAGCCATCGGCCTCCTTGACGTAGCAGACCTGATCGTTGCCGAGCGGAGCCAGGTCGTCGGCCGAGATGAATCCGATCTTGCCGGACGGCGTGGCGACCTTGACCAGCGGAACGTCATTCGGCGAGGCCTGCGCCGTGTCGTCTTCCTCCATGATGCGGATCAGGTGCATGCCGATCTTCTCGACCACCGGAGCGTTGGCACGGGCGGCCGCGCGGACCTCGACACCGTCCTCGACCGGGAAGGCCCAGTCGCCGGGATCGGAATTCGTCGCCTTGGCGACGTCTTCCAGAGCGGCCTCGTCGAATTCCGGGTCGGCCGGGGCGCAGATCACGCCCTGCTTGCCGGGATAGGGGGAGCCGGTCGGGTCCTGCGCATAGCTCTGCAGCAGGTCCCAGCCCACTGGCTGTTTGCCGGAGAGGCCGACGGTCGCGGACAGATTGTCGATGCCGGATTTCTTGGCATCGGCCTGTTCGCCTTTCTCGCCATCCCAGAAAAAGCCCTTGGCGACCACGAGCTTGGTCAGGGCGGCCCGATCCTTCTTGGCGGCGGCCTCGCCGAGTTGTTTGCGGAAGGCCTCGAA
>JAEVZN010000422.1 GCA_023392205.1 Pseudomonadota bacterium | reverse complement strand
GTCAGGATGATCGAGGTGGATGACAAGTCCAGCCCGGTTGAAGCGGCCGATGCTGCCAACAGGCTGGTTGAACGCGAGAAGATCCAGATTGTAACCGGCCTTGCCGTTTCCAATTCGATGCTTGCGGCCATCGACCCGTTGCTGAAGAACAACGTGTTCGTTATCGGCGCCAATGCCGGCCCGTCACAACTGGCGGGCGAGAAATGCCATCAGAACTTGTTTGTCGTCGCCTTTGCCAATGAGCAATGGGGCATCGGTCTTGCCGATCACCTGAATCGCGCCGGCATCAAACGCATGATGTTCCTCGGGATGGACTATCAGGCCGGCTGGGATCATGCGAAATCGGTCGCCAAGAACTTCAAGGGTGAAAACCTCGGCGAGATTTACACCCCGCTGACGCAGATGGACTTTTCCTCCGTCCTCACACAGGTGCGCGCGGCCAAGCCCGACGCCGTGTATGCCTTCTATGTCGGCGGCGCTGCTGTTCCTTTCATGAAGCAGTGGAAGCAATCGGGCCTCGACAAGTCCGTCAAGCTCTATTCCATGGGGGCTATCGCTGATTCGATGCTGCTTCCCGCCATGGGCGATGCTGCGGCGGGACGGGAGACCGCCTATAGCTGTAATCCGGAAATGAAGACGCCCGGCAACGAGCGCTTCGTCAACGACTTTCGCAAGAAGCATGGCCGCAATCCGACCCAGTTCGCCATGTTTCAGTATGACGCGATGATGTTGCTTGATGCGGCCGTCAAGGAAGCGGGTCCCGAAGATGCCGACAAGTTCCGCGCCGCGCTGAAGAAGGCCGATTTCCAATCGCTGCGCGGCAACTTCAAGTTCAACAACAACAATTTTCCGATCCAGGATATCATTCTGCAGCGCGTCGAGAAAATGCCGGACGGAAAATTCGATCTGAAGTTCCTTGAAATCATCAAGAAGGACGTATCCGATCCGCATCACGGCGCCTGTCCGCTGAAGGGTTGAGCGACGATCTCCTCACGCACATCCGGCCGTCACCATGTCGCTCGCTTTCCTTGCGGAGCAATCGTTTAACGCTCTGCAACTGGGACTGATGCTGTTTCTGATGGCCGTCGGCGTTACCCTCGCCTTCGGTACCATGCGCCTGATCAATCTGGCGCATGGTTCCTTTTTCATGCTGGCTGCGTATTTCTATGCGGCAATCATCGCGCGGACCGAGAGCGGGCTTGTGGCCTGGGTCGGGGCGCTCACAGGCCTTGCCATTGTCGCCATTCTCATCGAACGGGTGATCATCCGACCGCTCTATCTGCGCGACCATCTCGAACAGGTGCTGGCCACATTCGGGCTGATCCTCGTTTTCAACGATTTGGTGATGATGATCTGGGGCCGGGATCCGGTCTATGTGCCGTTGCCCGACATTCTCTCCGGACATGTCGTGATCGGCGATCTGTATTATCCGACCTATCGGCTGGTCATTACCGCGGTCGCCATCGTCATCGGGCTGGTCATCTGGTATCTGATCGCCCGCACCCGCACCGGCGGGCTTATTCGCGCCAGCGCCGATAACCGCGCCGTCGTGCAGGCCCTGGGCGCCAATGTCGATCGGCTCGGCGCAGGCGTCTTCGCATTGGTGGCAATTCTCGCCGGCATTGCCGGCATCATGACCGCACCCCTGATCGCCGTGACATCGGGCATGGGCGACTCGGTTCTGATTCAGTCTCTGGTCGTTGTCATTATCGGCGGCCTCGGTTCCATCGCAGGCGCGCTCGTGGGGGCACTTATGGTCGCCTTCGTCGACGTGTTCGGCCGCACCTACCTGCCGCTGGCATTCGGAAACACGACGGGCTTTGCGCTCGCCAATATGTCGATCTATCTCCTCATGGCCATCACGCTGATCTGGCGCCCCTTCGGCATTTTCGGGAAGCCGCGATGATCGGAACACACTTGTCCTGGCGGATAGCGGCGGTATGCGTTGCCGCAATCGCGATTGCAGCGCTTGTGCTGTTCGGCGACCAGACAGTGTTGCGGTTTGTCAGTCGCATAGCAATCATGGGCCTGGCCGCGGTCGCAGTAGATATCGTGCTCGGCTATGCGGGTCTCGTCAGTCTGGGACACGCGGCCTTCTTTGGCCTCGGCGCCTATATCACCGGTGCCATGGCCTTGTCGGGCTACGGCGAAGGCCTGATCGTATGGCCGCTTGCCGTTGGTGCGGCAGCCCTCGCGGCGCTCATTATTGGAGCGCTGGCGCTGCGTACTACGGGCGTCTATTTCATCATGATCACGCTGGCTTTCGCCCAGATGTTTTATTACGGAGCCAACGCCGTACCTGGCTTGGGCGGCGCGGATGGCTTCCGTTTGCCCGGACGATCCACACTGGCGGGGTTGCCGCTGGACGATCCGCGCGCTTTTTTCCTTCTGTGCGTCGCGATTCTTGTGGCGACTGTCTTTTTCGCGCGCCGTGCGGCGGGAGCCGCTTTCGGCTCTGCCCTGCAGGCCGCGCGCGACGACGAGATGCGCTCGGCCGCCTCCGGCATCGAGAATTACTGGCTGCGCCTCACCGCATTCACGATCTCCGGCGCGATTGCAGGCCTTGCCGGGGTATTGTCAGCCAATCTCACACTCTATATCGCGCCGTCTTCGGTGCTGAGCTGGCATCTCTCAGCAGAATTGCTGATCATGGTGATCCTTGGTATGGCCGGCACCCTTTACGGTGCTGTTGCAGGCGCCGCGATCTTTCTCATCCTGGTCGAGATTATCTCGCACTATACCGATTTCTGGGCGATGTATGTCGGTCTTGCCGTCATTGCGCGTGTGCTGCTGATCCGCGACGGATTGTTTGTCGCACTGCGTCGTCTGGTGGCGCCATGACCGCGGCTTTGCTGACCGCGCGGAATGTCTGCAAGCGCCTTGGCGGCCTGCTGGTCAGCGACGAGATTTCCATCGACGTATTGTCGGGAGAGTTGCACGCGGTGATCGGCCCGAATGGCGCAGGGAAAACCACGCTGCTGAATCAGATCGGCGGCCAGCTTGTTCCGAATAGCGGCTCGATCATTTTCGACGATATCGACATCACCGCTATGCCGGCCCGGGCGCGTGCACGCCTCGGCATCGGGCGCACATTCCAGATCCCCAGAATCTTTCATAGCTTCACGGCCATTGACAATCCGGCCATCGGGGTCTTGGGCCAGCAGGGCCACGCCTCCGGATTTTGGACGCAACTGCACAAGCTTCCGGATGTGGCGGCTCGGGCGGTATCAGCGCTGTCCGCCGTGGGTTTGAACGGGGTCGAAAGCGCCGCGACCGAAACATTGTCACACGGCGACCGGCGGCTGGTGGAGATTGCGACCGCCCTCGCCGCCAACCCTCGGCTGCTGCTGCTCGACGAACCGATGGCAGGTCTGGGGCGAGACGAGTCGCTGCGCATGTCGGAGCTTCTGAAGGCGCTCAAGGGCGAGGCCGCGATCGTCATGGTCGAACACGACATGGAGGCGGTATTCGCTTTGGCCGACACGGTGACCGTCCTTGCCTATGGCAAGGTGATTGCCTGCGGCAAGCCGGACGAGGTCCGTAACGATCCAAAAGTGCGCTCCTCGTATCTGGGGAACGACGACGATGCATGAGCCTTTGCTCGAAGTGACATCGCTCGCCGGTGGCTATGGCCGCATCGACGTCCTGTTCGATGTCGATTTGCGTATCGGAGAGGGCCAGGTCGTCGCCCTTTGCGGCCGCAACGGCATGGGCAAGACCTCAACCATCCGCGCGATCATGGGCGGGCTCACGCATCGTGGCGGCGATGTCCGCTTCGCCGGCCGCTCGCTGATCGGCATGCCCCCACATCTTATCTCACGGCTCGGGATAGGCCTCGTGCCGGAAGGGCGGCAGCTCTTCCCCAGCCTCTCGATCCGCGAGAATCTGGAGGTTCTGGCGCGCGGATCGGCACAGGGCGGCTGGAATTTGAAGCGCGCGCTCGATTTGTTTCCTCAGCTGGAACAGATGCTCGACCGCCCGGCATGGCAAACATCCGGCGGCGAGCAGCAGATGATTGCCATCTCCCGCGCACTGATGACCAACCCGCTGCTGCTCATTCTCGACGAGGCCACCGAGGGGCTGGCGCCGCTGGTCCGGCAGGAGATTTGGCAAACCCTGCAACGCCTGAAAAACGAGGGTCTGGCACTTCTGGTCATCGACAAGAACCTGCGGGCGCTGAGCCGAATCGCCGACTTCTGCTATGTCTTGGAGCGGGGCCGGACCTCCTGGCGGGGGACGGGAGAACAGCTTGCGGCCGAGCGGGAAAGCGTCGAACGTATGCTGACAGTCTGATTGGACATTGGGCATGCCATCGTCGCCGCGCAAGAAAGCTGCTGCCAAAGTTGCTCCGGTCAGGGGCGCGCGAAGCGGAGCGCAGGAGCCCGGACGTAAGTCGGGTGTGCGCAAGGACGCACTCTCCTCGGAGGTTCTCGACCGGGCGGTGGGCCTGTTCGCGCAGCGTGGATTTGCGGGCACCAGCCTGAAGGACGTGGCCGACGCTGTCGGTCTCAGTCGGCCTGCCATCTATTACTATTTCCCAAGCAAGGACGCGCTGCTTGAGGAACTGCTCGCTGGCGTTACGGTGTCGGCCGCCCGTATTCTGGACAGTGTCGAGAAGCGCAGCGACCTGACGCCAATTCAGAAGATCGGCGCCGCCGCTCACGATCTCGTCATGTGGGTGACCGAGCGACGGCTGCATTTCATCGCCATCGACCGCAGCGAGAATGAGCTTCCCGCGCCGATCCTTGCACGACATCGCGAAGCCAAGCGGCGGGTGCTGGGCGGCATGATGCGCCTGATCGAGGACGCGGTTGCATCCGGCGAAGCGCGGGCCGTGGACAGCCGCGTCACAGCTTTTTCAATCATTGGCATGTGCAACTGGACGGCGTGGTGGTTCGTACCGGACGGCGAATTGAGCGCGGACGCGGTGGCCGACCGGATTGCCGATCTCGCCATGCACAGCGTCCGGCGCGCGCGCCCTGCACAGGGCTCGACCAACGATGTTCGGGGACTGACCGCGGAAATTCGCGATATTCTGGGATTGATCGATCGAGGAGCGGGTTGACCGCAATTCGTCACAAATGTCAGCCAATTGACATCTGTGTCGAATTCCGGGATACTGGGTCCAGCAATACCGGCACAAAAAGCTGGATGGAGGAGCCTGCGATGACCGCCCTCGCCCCGTCACTCTCCGGACGCCTGTCGCTGCATGGCGTTGACCACACCGCGCGCCCGACCTGGAAGCTGCGCGAAACTGTCGAATTCTACCGCGATGTTTTGGGTCTTCCGCTGGTACACGCGATCACCGCCAAGGGGTGGGGCCGCGATAAAGAGCAGCACGCCGATTTCATTCACTTCTTCTTCGAAAGCGGCAATGAGAGCTGCATCGCTTTCTTCTATTATATCGGCACCGAGCAGCCACCCGAACTTGTCGTCCCGCGCGGGTATATGGCGATGGCCAATCACACCGCCTGGCGTGTCGAGACTGAAGAAGAATTGCTCGCCTGGCAAAAACGCCTCGAAGATAAGGGCGTACGAGTCAGCCAGTTCGTGAAGCACGAAATTCTCGAGTCGATCTATTTCCGCGATCCGAATTTCTATCCGCTGGAGATCACTCGTTCGCTGCGTGACATGGAAGAGCTGGATGCGGTTGACGCGAAGATGACCATCGAGGCGGCGCTGACACTGGAAGACAGCGGACGCTGGTCCAGCATCGAGCAATTGTGGCGGGCGAAGGCCGATGTCGTTCGCAAGCTTCAGGAGGACGCGCAACCCGTGACCGCGTCATGAGCGGTTTCTACGTCCTCGACGTTGCGGAATTCGAGCCGCTGGTGCGCGCTGCGGAGACGAATGAACGCTGCCGCGTGCATCCGGTGCTGGCAGGCTATCGTTATGTGGAATTCGACGGCGAGATTGAGATCACCCGGGAATCGACCGGGCTTGGCGAGGCGGTCTGGTTCGGCTGTCTCACTGCGGGCCTGAATGGCAAGATCACGTCATTTACCTCGGATTCGATCAGGCTCGCGCCGACTAACGAGCCGGTGCTTGGCGTCGAAGACGGCAAGACGAAGGCGTGACACACCCGCGCGACTGACGCGTTACGCGAACGTCTCCTGCACCCATCGCACGATCGCCTTTGCCGCCTCGACGCGGCCCGGCACCTCGTCTTTCTCCAACGCACGGCCATGATGATCGCCGCGAAAGCGCTGACGGATTTTCTGCGACGTCCCGATAGCTTCGAAGATCCTTGCGCAGTCAGCGGGAAACACCGTGTTGTCGCCGGTATAGTCGATCAGCAGACAGGGCTGCTGCACCGCCGACGCGGTCGCAAACAGATTGGCACGCGAGGAGTGGCCCGACCAGGTGGACAGCCAGGCTTCCGGCGTACAGAAACGCGCAAAGCCGACCGCGCCGTAATTTGTCGCGAAAGGGTCTTTGCCCCAGACCGAGCCGAGCTTGCGGTCCGATGGATCGATGGAAGGATCCCAGCAGCGCAGATCGGCATCGGTACGCCAGATCGTCATCACCGATGTATGCGCGCCCTTACGCCTCTCGGCCGGCACACCGCTGATTTTGGCCTGCTTTCGCGCCGACAATCGCTCCTCGATCATGCTGCGGGCGGCGCTGTCGAGGCGCGTCACACGGTCCGATTGAGCCTCGCGGAAACGCTTGACGAAGTCTGCCGAGTATCTGGAGCCCTCCGGTCCATCGCGGTAACCGTTCGCAGGATCGAGAAAGTCCAGAGCCTGGACAACAGATAATGCATTCGTCTCGTCTGCGACAGACGGATCGATGCATTTCAGCAATATCTGCCCCTGTCCCGGATGTGGTGACACGAACACTATGCCGTCTGCCACCGGCATGGTGGCATCGCGCAAACCCGTCGGG
>JAEVZN010000366.1 GCA_023392205.1 Pseudomonadota bacterium | reverse complement strand
ACGTCCACTTCTTCACCATTTGGGCCAAGGAGCGACTCGATGAAATGGATGCCGCGGTCACGTCACTGGAAGGCAAGCTTGCCGAGGTACAGGCGGAGGCCCGCGACAAGGCCGGCAAGGCCCTGGCCGAATTGCGCAAACATCGCGATGATTTCCGCAGTCATATGAAGGCGCAAGTGGCAACCAACGAGGCTGCTTTGGTCAAGTCGAAGACAAAGCTGGAAGCGGACTGGCATTCGTTCGAAGCCGAGGTCAAAAAATATGTCGAGAGCTTTGGCAAAAAGATCGAGCAACAGCAGGCGACGTTCAGGGTGCAGGCCGACGCGCAATTGAAGGCGTGGCGCGAGGCAGCCGATCAGTTGGGCACCGACGCCAGGAAGTTTGCCGACGAGCGCCGGGGCGATGTCGACGCCGCGATCAAGCGCATGAACGCGGATGCCGCCGAGGCAGAAGCGAAACTCCGCAAGCTGAACGAGGCGGGCACCGAGTCATGGTCCGCACTCATGGCCGCTCTTTCGGAAACGCGGGGTGCATTCGATCGCGCAAATCAGGCCGCGCACGAGGCATTCAAGCGGGTTGCCTGATCGGTGTCCGAACAGTGTCGGATCGAAAATGAAAAGACCGCCGCGAGGCGGTCTTTTCAGTTGCACTTCTTGTCCTGACGTCGTGCGGCGTCTTCGCAAGCGGAGCGGCGGATAAAAGCTTCAATCGCTTTTCGTCACCACGCCTGCATGCGCGATCACCTTGCGCATGACATTTGGAAACGCGTCGCCCGCGATCTCTGAGCCGGCGATCCAGCGCATGCCCTCCGGCGCACGCGTGCCGCGCGGCACATCCGCGCGATAGACGACAAGCTCCAGCGGAAAATGCGTGAACACATGCGAGACGATGCCGGGCAGGCGATGCCACGCGCCGGTCTTTGCCTCCATGGGGATCAAGGCCGGCGCGTCGCTCAGCGCCTCCCGCTCGTCGAAAACATACCCCCATTCCGTGCCCGGCACTTCGGTCATCCCGGCCAGCAATCCCTTGTCGGGCCGCGTGCGCACCAGCAGCGCGCCGTCCGCACGCACGACGACAAAGGCCGCACCACGGCGCAGGCGGCCTTCCGCCTTGCGCGTCTTGCGCGGAAAGGTCTCGGCGTCGCCGCGCTGCCGCGCGAGGCAGGGCGCAAACCAGGGGCACAGCGCGCAGGCCGGCCTCTTGGGCGTGCAGATGGTGGCGCCGAGATCCATCATGCCTTGCGCGAAATCGCCCGCGCGCAGGTCCGGCGTGAGTTGTCCGGCCAGCGCCTTGATCGCTGGCTTGGCGGCCGGCAGCGGCGTCTCGACCGCGAACAGCCGCGCGATCACCCGCTCGATATTGCCGTCGACCGGACTGGCTTTGCGGCCGAAGGCAATGGCGGCGATGGCGGCGGCGGTATAGGGGCCGATGCCGGGCAATTCGCGCAATCCGGTCTCGGTATCGGGAAACCGGCCGCCGTGAATTTCTGCCACCGCAACAGCGCACCGATGAAGGTTGCGAGCACGGGCGTAATAGCCCAATCCCGCCCAGAGCTTCAGCACTTCTACGAGGCTTTCCTCGGCGAGATCATCGACACGCGGGAAACGGGCGAGAAAGCGTTCGAAATACGGCGTGACCGCTTTCACGGTCGTCTGCTGCAACATGATTTCGGACAGCCAGACGCGGTACGGATCGGCGTTCTCGCCGGGCCTGGCGCGCCAGGGCAGATCGCGCCGGTGGCGGTCATACCAGGCAAGCAGCGCCTGTGGATCGGGCAGTGCAGGCGGCGTGGCGGACGGCATGGGGAGGGGTGGAATTGGCTGCTTTGTCCGGGGCTTGGTCCGTGCCTTTCGCTTTGCTAGCGTCATGCCTTCGATGTGGCAGAGGCCAAAGACGTGAACAAGCCCGCGACCCGCGCCCGTCCACTGGTGGATGTGACCACGCGCCTCCTTGCCGAGTCGTTTCGCAAGCAGGGTTTCGCCTCGTCGGAACTGGTGATGCGCTGGCGCACGATTGTGGGCGAGGAGGTGGCGCAATATGCGGAGCCGCTGAAAATCCAGTGGCCGCGCGGGCCAGAAGGACAGCAGCCGGACCCCGGCACGCTTGTTGTGCGCGTCTCCGGCCCCGCCGCGATCGAAATTCAGCATATGTCTCAAACAATTATCGAGCGCGTGAACCGTTATTTCGGCTGGGCTGCAGTGGCCAAGATCGCCATCCGCCAGGCCCCCCTCCGGCCGCTGCGCAAGCGCGCGCGCCCGGCGCTGGATCCCCAATTGGTTCAAGAGGTTGCGGACACGATCCCGCAAGCGCAGGACGACCTGAAAATGGCGCTGGCGCGGCTGGGCGCGGCCATCAAACGAAAGTGACGTGGACCGCGTCGCCCTGCGCTGCGCCCGCCATTGCCATGACACCCGCTTCGGGCTAGCTCGGACAGGACCAATGACCCGGCCAAATGCCCGTCAGGCCTCAATAATGCCGGGAAATGGCTTTATGAGATTACGCATTCGCAGGAGTTTTCCGTGATCGTCACCCGCCGCCAGTTCATTGCCGGAACAGCCGCTTTCTCTGCGTTGTTCGCCGCGTCTTCTGCCCTTGACTGGCGCTTTCTCGGCCATGCTCTGGCGCAGGTGAGTTCTGTCGAGCTGAACAAGGCCGGCCCGCTCGGCGATGTGGTGCAGGGCGACCCCAATGCGCCCGTGACCATCATCGAATACGCGTCGATGACGTGTGGCCATTGCGCGACGTTTCACAACACCACCTATCCGGCGATGAAGCAGAAATACATCGACACCGGCAAGGTGCGTTACATCCTGCGCGAATTCCCGCTCGATCCGCTGGCGGCTGGCGCCTTCATGCTGGCGCGCTGCGGCGGCGACGACAAATTCTATCCGTTCGTGGAAATGCTGTTCGAGAAGCAGAAGGAATGGGTCGTGCAGAACCCGATCCCGCCGCTGCTCAATCTCGCCAAACAGGCCGGATTCACCCAGGAAGCATTCGAAAGCTGCCTGAAGGACCAGAAGATTCTCGAGGGAATCGAGGCGGTGCGCACGCACGGCTCCGAGAAGCTCGGCGTCAATTCCACGCCGACCTTCTTCATCAACGGCAAGCTGTTCCGCGGCACGCTGACCATCGACGAACTCGACAAGCAATTGCAGCCGCTGCTGAAAAGCTGAGGAAATTGGCGTCTCCGGACGTTTTCGGTCCGGACGTCAGAGGTCTGGGGGAAACCGCCTTTCCGGCTTGCCCTTCGAAAAGCGGCTCTCCATTCTCCGCCCGCCGGCGGGGTCTCGTGTGTGATTCTCGACGCGGCGTTGTCTGGGTGATGCGTTTTCGGACGGGTCGCGTCCAGGCGCGATGAATTGTGGCCGGTGACGGGCAGAAACGTGGCCCGGCGCAACGATTACGGGAAGTAGAACACCAGCATGAAGCTGACGCGTCTCCGGCTGATGGGTTTCAAGTCGTTTGTCGAGCCGACCGACTTCCTGATCGAACCGGGTCTGACCGGTGTGGTCGGACCGAATGGCTGCGGCAAGTCGAACCTTGTCGAAGCCTTGCGCTGGGTCATGGGCGAAAACTCCTACAAGTCCATGCGCGCGACCGACATGGACCAGGTGATTTTCGCCGGCAGCGGGAAACGTCCGGCGCGCAACAATGCGGAAGTGTCGATGGCGATCGACAATGCCGACCGCACGGCGCCGCAGGTCTATAACGAATTCGACCATCTCGAAGTCGCGCGCCGCATCGAGCGCGAGCAGGGCTCGACCTACCGCATCAACGGCCGCGAAGTGCGCGCGCGCGATGTGCAGATCCTGTTCGCCGACGCTTCCACCGGCGCACGTTCGCCGGCGCTGGTGCATCAGGGCCGCATCGGCGAGATCATCCAGGCCAAGCCCGAACAGCGCCGCCGCGTGCTGGAAGAGGCGGCCGGCATTTCCGGGCTGCATGCGCGTCGCCACGAGGCGGAGTTGCGGCTGCGCGCCGCCGAACAGAATCTGCAGCGCCTTGAGGATGTGATCGGCCAATTGTCGTCGCAGATGGATGCGCTCAAGCGGCAGGCACGGCAGGCGATTCGCTATCGCACGGTCTCGGCGCAGATCCGCAAACAGGAAGCGACGCTTTTCCACCTGCGCTGGAAGAATGCGCGCACCGAACTTGATGCGTCCGAGCAGGCGAAGGATGCAGGTGTGCGCGATGTGGCCGCCGCCACGCTGACGCAGGCCGAAGCCGCGAAGCAGCAGGAAGAAGCGCAGACGGCCGTGCCGCCCTTGCGTGAAGCGGAAGCCCGCGCCGGCGCCGCCTTGCAACGCCTTGTGCTGGCGCGCGAGCAGCTCGATCGCGAGGAAGCGCGCGCGCGCGAACGCATTGCGGAACTCGAGCAGCGCATCGTGCAGCTCAACGAGGATATCGCGCGCGAACGCCAGCTTGCCGTCGATTCGGAAACGTCTCTGGAGCGTCTCACCGACGAGGCGGCCGGGCTGCGCCGCGATCTGGAAGCGGGCGAAAGCCGCCGCGGCGATGTCGATGCGCGCCTCGCCGAGGCCGATGCGCAGCTTGCCGGGGCTGAGAAGGCTTTTGCCGAAGTGACCGGCGAACTGGCCGAACTCACCGCGCGCCGCACGGCGCTTGAGCGTGCCGCGCGAGAACAGAACGACAGGATGGCGCGGCTCGAACGCGAAGTCGCATCGGTCGTCGCCGAATTCGCGAAAATCGAAGCCGACAGCCAGAATGGTCCCGATCTCGCGGCGCTGGCGGAGGCGGCCGAAGCCGCGCAGCAGGCCGTTACTGATGGTGAGGCCCAGGCTTTGCGGGCCGAAGTGGCCCATTCGGCCGCGCGTCAGGCGATGGATGTCGCGCGCAAGCCGCTGGCCGATGCCGAGCGGCGCGCCAATCGACTGGAGACCGAAGCCAAGACGCTGCGCAAGCTGCTGCATGTCGATTCCGGAAATCTTTGGCCGTCGGTGATCGACGATCTGACGGTGGCCAAAGGTCTGGAGACGGCACTCGGTGCGGCACTCGGCGACGATCTGGAGGCGCCGGTCGATCCGCGCGCACCAATGCGCTGGAGCGGCGCCGCCGTCGATCCGTCCGATCCGCTGCTGCCGGACGGGGTGGAGCCGCTGACCAATCATGTCACCGCGCCCGCAGAATTGCATCGCCGTCTGCGCCAGATTGGATTGGTCGAGCGAGCCGATGCCGCGCAATTCGCGCTGCTGCTGAAGCC